>JAUWYR010000041.1 GCA_030615745.1 Candidatus Zixiibacteriota bacterium
CTGGTAAATGAGGTTGCTTTGATGTGCGATAGGTTAAAAATAGATGTCTGGGAGATAATAGATGCAGCATCTTCTAAGCCTTTTGGCTTTATGAAGTTCTATCCCGGTCCCGGGTTGGGAGGACATTGTATACCCATCGATCCACATTACTTGTCCTGGAAATTGAAATCTTTGAATTACTATGCCAGATTTATAGAATTAGCCGGTGATATAAATTCCCATATGCCTGAGTATGTCACAGAGAGAATAGCTCGGGTTTTGAATGAAAGGAAAAAAAGCTTAAAATCCGCAGAGATTTTGGTTTTGGGAGCAGCTTACAAAAAAGACATATCGGATATTCGTGAATCCCCGGCTCTGGATGTGATGAGGCTTTTGGAACAAAGGGAGGCAAAAGTCTCATACAATGACCCTTATGTTTTAGAAGTATCGATGAATGGTTATACTTTAAAATCTAGGAGACTCACCTCAAAATTATTGAAAAAAGCTGATTGTGTGGTGATTTTAACTGACCATAAAAGTTACGACTACTTCTGGATAGTGAAAAACTCAAAGCTTATCTTCGATGCCCGTAATGCCACCAAGGATGTGAAAGTCGGGAGAAAAAAGATTGTGAAGTTGTAGTTTTTCAAATAAAGCAATGCATGAAAGCATCAGAGCTTTTTATGTGGTATAGATAATTTGATGTAATAAAGCCACAAATAGTGAAAAGAAAAAAATCAAAAAAGAAAAGATTCGATCTTTTTTTAGTAGCTACGTTATTTTTAATTTTTTTTCTTTTTAAATCTTCAAATTCTACAACCTTGGAGAATATCCCCATACAAAGCTGGGTATATCCTGTAATAGACCAGCTATATGTGCAGGGGTTTTTTCAAAAGCTTCATAAAAATTTAAAACCTTACAAAAGAGGTGAAATTGCCAGATATCTTTTAGATATAGATAAAAAAATTAAAAGAAAAGAAATTTCACTTTCTCCTTATCAAAAATGGTTGATAAAAAAGCTCAACCTTGAGTTCAAAGAGGAGATCGAAGCTTTGAAAAAAAGAAATAATAGGATTAAATATGGAGTAAATCCATTTTTTTATCTTACCTATAATCGTATTGACACCTCCTGGGCAAGAGGTAAATTGGTGCTTGAGGGTGCTTTTCAATTTAAAGATAGATTGGTTTTAAAAGACAAAATACTCATCTGTACAAAAGCGGAAAAGGAGAAAAATATTTTTGGAAAAGAATGGGAAAACGGCTTGACCGGTGTTTTCGATGAATCCTATATTGAACTTGATTTAAAACATATCTTTATTTTTTTCGGCAGGGATTATCTTCGCTGGGGACCAGGTGAGAAAGATTTTCTTTTGTTGTCTGGATTTGCTCCTCCCTTTGATATGCTAAAACTTCAAGGAATGTTTGGCTCATTTAAGTTCTTATTTTTCGCCACGATATTAGATGAGATGAGTTTCTCTGATAGATTATATGAAAGGTATTTGTCCGGACACCGAATTGATTTCAAGCCTTTTTCTTGGCTGGAACTGGGGTTATCTGAGGTGGTGGTCTATGGTGGTGAAAGGAGAGGATTAGAACCTTATTATCTTAATCCGATTCTTTTTTATTATGGTGAGCAGTGGAATCAAGGATATGATGATAACCCTTTGTGGAATTTTGATTTCAGCTTCACTAAGTTTAAGAACACTGAGATCTATGGTGAGATTTTGATAGATGATTTCCAGTATGACTTTAAAACTGAACCTCAACAGATAGGTTTTAGATTGGGATTATCAAAAGCTAATCTTTTAAACTTTGATGGAACCTTTTTGAATTTAGAATATGAAAGGATAAACAACTGGGTGTATGGGCAGAACAAACCCTGGAATCTTTACACTTTTCATGATGTTGGGATGGGGAGTTTTTTAGGTCCGGATGCAGATAGGTTTTATTTTAATTTTTTCTATCATCTAAACTATGAATTTCTGTTTGGCTTAAAAGGTGAATATAAAAGAAAAGGGGAGGGGAAAATAGATGTTCATCCAAAAGGACCAGTTCCAAAAACTAAGTTTCCTTCAGGGATCGTTGTTGAATACACAAAAAAAATTAGCCTGAAAAGCATTTATCAGCCCAATCCATATTTATTAGTCGAAGGGGAAGCTGGATATAATAGAATTGATAATTTTGAGAATGAAAAAAAAGATCAGGACAACTTCTTTTTCTCAATAAGATTTAACTATAACTTCTGGAAGGAGAGTAAGTTTTAATTTGGTCAAGCTAAAATCTTATGCTAAGATAAATCTTTGTCTTTATGTTTTGAAAAAAAGAAAAGATGGCTATCATGAGATTTTTACTGTGATGCAGGCGGTTGAGTTATGTGATGAGATTTTTTTATCCAAAGTCTCTAAGGGTATAAAAATCGAGTGTGATGACCCTGAGGTTCCAGCTAACAGTTCAAATTTAGCATATAAATCAGCCAAGCTTTTATTGAATGAGGCAAAAATTGACTCCGGGGTTAAGATAAGGATAAAAAAGAAAATACCGGTTGGGTCTGGCCTGGGTGGGGGTTCGAGCAACGCCGCTTTTACTTTGATGGGTTTAAATCGGCTGTTTGATCTTAGGTTCACAAAAAAGAAGCTTCACCAAATAGCAGAAAAGGTTGGCTCGGATGTTCCCTTTTTTTTGTATTCCGGTCAGGCTGTGGCAAGGGGTCGAGGTGAGAAGATAAAAGAGATAAAACTTCCAAAGGATTACTGGATAGTTTTAGTAAAACCAAATTTTAAGATACTTACCCCTAATATTTATAAAAAAATAAAAATTGACTTGACAAAAGAGAAGAAAAAAATTAAAATTAGTTTTAAAAAAGAAGGATTTTTTGCCCTTTTAAAAAAGTGGAGGAATGATCTGGAAGGGGAAGTAGAAAAAATCTTCCCTCAGATTGAAGAGATCAAAGATAGCCTTCAGGAAATAGGGGCGATAAAGGTGTCAATGTCAGGTAGTGGACCTACCGTCTATGGTATATTTGAGAAAAAACCAAAAAACAAGGAGGTGAAAAAGAGTTTCAGGGGCGATTGGCAAATTTTTATGACACGACCAATCCCTTAAAACCTTAGGTCCTAAATGATAAATTCTATCGTGTCATCAATGTTAACCTTACTACCAATAACTTCTTAGGCAGGAGAAGAGTAAAGTGGATATAACCGAGATTAGGATTACCTTAAGGGATGAGGAGAGATTGAAGGCATTTGCCAATATAACTTTTGACGATGCTTTTGTAGTTCGGGGATTGAAGGTGATAAACGGGGACTCTGGATTTTTTGTTTCAATGCCGTCGAGAAAAAGGGCTGATGGAACTCACCAGGATATTGCCCATCCAGTTAACAATCAGATGCGTAAAATAATAGAGGCTAAAGTCCTGGAGGCTTATAAAAGAGAGTTGACCTTAAAAAGACCCAGTTCAGAATAGATGAGTTGAAAAGGCTTTAGACTTGAAAGATTTTTTGGGGCGTCGTCAAGTGGCAAGACACAAGACTTTGGATCTTGGATCCCAGGTTCGAATCCTGGCGCCCCAGTATTTGTCCTTATATTTCAAGAAGTTAGAGATTACACCCTATAATTTGTATGAATCATCCTAAAAAAGTCTTATTTTCTACTTGACAAATAGAGAATTATTTTTTAATTTAAGTAAAAGCGGTATTTAATTTAACGGCTTTTTCTCTCAGAAATAGGTAGTATTTTTAATATAGAACAAGAGTTAAGACTCATTTAAATCCAATAACTGTGAGCTATGAATTTTAATTATTTATGTTTTTAAGGAGGTGATATCCTAAAACTCTTTTTTGTTTTTTCTTCCACCAGTAAACATTAGAAGCAAAAGGAGGAGGTGATCTATTCAAGAATTTCTTATATTCAAATTTTTGGAAGTTTCACACCGGAGGGGGATCAACCTTAACTAAATAAGGAGACGTCTTGAGGATCCTAAGAAACAGCAGTTCTTTAAACCTTATGTGTCCGAAGCCATTGGTTGTTTCAGCTGTTCGCTCGAAGCACTTTTGGGCGCTGGTGGTGGTAGTTTTTGTGGTCTGGATTGGAATAGCTCCAACAGTGCGGGGCCAATGTCCTTCTTTGACATATACCTTCGACGGAGAGGCTGCGGGTGACGAGTTGGGACATTCTGTTTCCGGAGCGGGTGATGTAAACAGTGATGGATATGCTAACCTGATCGTGGGAGCATACGATAATGATGCGGGAGGTAGTAATGCTGGTCGAGCCTATGTCTATTCTGGTCAGACCGGTGCTCTTCTCTGCACTTTTACCGGAGAGGCTGCGGGCGACAGGTTCGGATATTCGGTTTCCGGAGCGGGTGATGTAAATGGTGATGGATATGCTGACCTGATAGATGGATATACCAAAATTATTTCCTCATGTAACAATGCTCGTCGAGAATATGTCTATTGTGGTCAGACTGGAGGTTTTCTCTACGCTTTAACCGGAGAGGCTGCGTATGACAGGTTCGGCTATTCTGTTTCCGGAGCGGGTGATGTAGATGGTGATGGATATGCTGACCTGATCGTGGGAGCATACAATAATGATGCGGGAGGTAGTTGGGCTGGGCGAGCCTATGTCTATTCCGGTCAGTCTGGAGATCTTCTCCACACTTTTACCGGAGAGGCTGGGAACGACTGGTTTGGACGTTCTGTTTCCGGAGCGGGTGATGTAAACAGTGATGGATATGCTGACCTGATCGTGGGAGCACCCAATAATGATGCGGGAGGTAGTTGGGCTGGTCGAGCCTATGTCTATTCCGGTCAGTCTGGAGATCTTCTCCACACTTTCACCGGAGAGGCTGCGGGTGGCGAGATGGGACTGGGACATTCTGTTTCCGGAGCGGGTGATGTAAATGGTGATGGATATGCTGACCTGATCGTGGGAGCACCCAGTAATGATGCGGGAGCTGGTCGAGCCTATGTCTATTCTGGTCAGACCGGAGATCTTCTCCACACTTTCACCGGAGAGGCTGCGGGCGACATGTTGGGACATTCTGTTTCCGGAGCGGGTGATGTAGATGGTGATGGATATGCTGACCTGATCGTGGGAGCACCCGGGAATGATGCGGGAGGTAGTAATGCTGGTCGAGCCTATGTCTATTCTGGTCAGACTGGAGGTTTTCTCTACACTTTCACCGGAGAGGCTGCGGGTGACGAGTTGGGACATTCTGTTTCCGGAGCGGGTGATGTAAACAGTGATGGATATGCTGACCTGATCGTGGGAGCACCCAATAATGATGCTGGAGGCACCAACGCTGGGCGGGCTTATATCTATTCGACTCCTCAGCTCCCTATCCCCACCCCCACCCAATGGGGTCTTATTGCTCTTATGCTTGTGCTTTTGGCTGTAGCCACCTGGGGATTCTTCCGGAGGAGAAAAGTCATAGGTGAAGGGGTTGCATAACTGTATTTAGTCAAACCTTATATTGAACTTATGAGAATGGATCACAGGCGAAAAAAAAGACAAAGGATAAAAAGGGCAAATCGATTAGAATTCTGCTCTGTGCGGAGATGTTAGATGTGATAGATTTAGTTAAATATATCTTTGGCTATTCGTTCGATTTGAACTGCCAAAACCCCAGCCCCTTTTTAGAGACTGGGGTTTTCTTTTGCGAGAGTTTTACGGATGGCTTTGATTTAAGAGCCTAAATTAAGGGCAGGAATCTCAATAACCTCAGCTTCTGCTATCAAAAAAGTTCTAAATCGTCCACTAAGCCCAGCCAGTGATTTTTCTATTTTCGATTTTGGTAGCGCCTAATTCATGTGGACGGCCGTTTATTTTTCTTTCATTTGACATTTGTCATTCATTATCAAATATTTTTCATTATTTAAAAACTTGACTTTTGGGGGAGAATAGATAAAATTAGACAAAGAAGTGAACCAAAATCGGAAAACGAGATCTTAAGGCTATAAGGGGAAAAACTGCTTACAAATAGGGAAAGGAATGTAAAAATAATAACCTTTTGAAAAGGAGAAAGGATGGAGATTCTTTATGATGTTCTGAAATTTTTCCACGTTATGAACTTTGTGTTTATGTCTGTTCCATTGTTTAATCTCATCGTGGTCAATGAGCGAGCAAACTTGGGAGGATCTTTTAACTATTATGCTGATCGCTATATGGAGAACATTATCCGTCGGGGCGCAACCAGATGTTTCGTATTCCAATCCACGGTTGGGATTTCCGGAGTTATGCTTTTGATTTTCGGCTCCTTAGGGATTGAGGCTCTTTGGACCAACTGGGTGGTGTTAGCTAAAACTCTTCTTTTATTTACTCTGATGGGACTTTTATCCTATGTGCATTTCAGTCTCCAGCCTAAAATCGAATCCTTTTTAGCTGATCTGGGTCCCGAATCGGCTGTGTCCGATGGTTTCGCCGGTAAACTTAAACCTTATCGGGTCAGGAGGAAAAGGCTAGCAACTTTGTGCCTGTTTTTAGTGATCACCACTATTATTTTAGGGTTACAGGTTTATGAGACCTTCAGCCCAATCTTGACCATCATTCTCATTGGTTTGGCAGGTCTTTTTGCATTGAGAGTTAGCCGAACCCTTATTCGCTTTGGCTGGATTTAAGAAGGTCGGAGATAAGAATAGGATCGGCTTCTGCTATCAAAAAAGTTCTAAGATCGTGCACTACCCCCAGTTTTATCCATATATATCAAGAAGTTAGAAATTACACACCAAGTTTAGCCAAAGCGAAATCCTTCTCATAAATGCTTAGCTCACTCTGAACTCAAACATCTCATATAACTCAACTTTCTTAATAAATGAGGACAAAAAGCTAAGGTAGTATAAAGCATTTTGAGATATATTTTTTTAACCAGAGCTGTCCTCTAAATCAGGTTATTTCATCCTTTAATTAAGGCATATATTATAAGTTCGCAACTTTTTCACAGGCAGAGGAGTGGTATTTGAAGTTGACAAATCCTGATTTTTGAGTATATTAAAATTAGATGTCTTGAGAAAACCAGCTTTAAGATCTGTTCTGATTTGAAAATAAAGCTGGCTTTGTCATCTTATTCTGTCAACGTTTTAACGACAACGAAAGGACAAATAACCATCAACTCAGGAAGTGTTTTATGTGTAAGAGAAGCTCAGCTTTGTTTTTTGCAGTGATGTTAGCCGTTTTAGCATTAGGGGGCAGTCAGCTTTTAGCCTCACCGGTTTTGATCAAACTACACCTAAAAGATCTGTCCGATTATCAGAAAGCCAAGGCTTTGAATGTATTAGCTTACCACAGATTTGATAATCTATTCATAGCTGAATTTGAAAAATCGGAGCTTTTGGCTCTGGATGATGCGAGCTTGACCTATCAAATCATTGATGAAAAGCCCTGGATCGAAAGCTATTATGTGGTCTCAGAAAGCAAAAGATGTGAGGGGGTGGATTTATCCCGTTACGGCGAAATTCTTGTGCAAGAGGGAAATTTTTATTTTCTAAAGATCTCAGATCAGGGTGCTCGAGGTTTAGCTGAGAAGGGCTATCATATAGCAAAAGTCTTTCGTCATGCCATCCCTTTAAAATACAAGAAAGTGACCGAAGCGTTGCCCAAGGCTTTACTTTACGATCCCAGCATCGACAGCCTCCTTTCTCTGATCTCAGAGGATTCCCTTTATGTCTGGGATTTACGTTTGCAGAATTTTCAGACCAGATATTCCTATTCCGATTCGATACATAGTGCTCGGCAGTGGCTTTTTGGCAAGTTGGTAGACTTCGGCATCGACTCGGTCTGGTTTCATCATTATTATTATGATTCTGATCAGTACAACGTAGTAGCAAGTGTGGTGGGAACGGCTCAGCCGGATAAAGTGATAGTGGTGGGTGGGCATTATGACTCGGTAGTATACGGAGGAGGAACGAATCCCTATGTTTGGGCACCAGGTGCGGATGATAACGGTTCAGGCACGGTTGCTACTTTAGAGATAGCAAGGATAATCGCCCAGAATCCTTTGCCGGTCACGGTGATCTTTGTCCCTTTTGCTCAAGAAGAGCAAGGGTTGATCGGAAGCTACTATTTCGCTGAATATCTTTATAATCAAGGAACCGACCTTCATCTGATGCTCAATGCTGATATGATCGGTCACAGCGTGGATGCGGATACGGACGTTGTAATCTACGCTGCTGCGAGTGCAATGGAGTTTGTCAACATCATGATGGATATGGCAAACAGCTATACCTATTTGAGCCCATATTATGGAGGTCAGTCTGGAGGGAGCGATCACTATTCTTTTTATCAATGGGGATACGATGCGCTTTTTGCCTCGGAGGGTGACTTCTTTTACAATGGCTGGCACAAGAATTACGATATCGTGGATAGCTTGGATTTCGACTACATGAAAGAGGTGGTGAAGATGGAGTTGGCTACCTTAATCACTGTGGCAAGATCCCTTGTACCACAATATGTCTGCGGGGATGTCAATGGAGATGAAATAATAGATTTAGCTGATGTGGTCTACTTAGCAAATTATTTACTCAAAAGCGGAGACGCACCACCAGACCCAATTTGTCGAGCTAATGCCAATGGGGATGCATTAATAAACCTGGGCGACGTTATATATTTAGCTAATTATAAGTTGAAAGGTGGACCTCCGCCCCATGATTGCGGAAACCACCAGCCTTAGAGAGTAAACGGAAAACAGAAAACAGTAAACGGTAGAAGAAAAAAAATCTAATTAATGTTGGTGTCAGGAGCACGGGGCTCCTGACCTACTTCTTTCTAAGATCGTGCAATTGGAGACTCCCGAGGCGGATAGTGACGAGAGCCAGCTTGGGCTCGCGCTCAAGTGCAAGATAGCAATATAAGCGGGGCTTGTTACCTTCTGACAACATCGCCCCGCCCATACTGTTTTCTTGCATGAAGTTATCTGCCGTTGCGTATCCTTATTTTGTTACTGTGACTGTTCGCGACTGAACAGTAATCAAACTCACCGGGATACCAATGAGGAAGTCAATAGGTGATATTTCAGTTTTAATTTCATAATCAGTAGCATCACCAGCTATAGCCTTAGTATCCACTTCGTTCAGTTTAACCAGTCCCCAGAGGATATACCACTGGCGTGCTTGTTGTATCTCATTTTTTTGGGGACCATTCCCAACAGTATGTATGTGGGCGGCACAGCTAAAAACAAAAAAGGCTATTAGAACAACGGCTAATATTACTGATACTTTCTTTGTCATTCAACCTCCTTTCTCTTTTTTTGTGTTTATCCCTTTTTCTTTGAGATTTTTTTCTTTATTTATCACCTCCTTTATATTTTTGTTTGAGTTTATACTCCCAATGGATGACTCTACTTTGCGAATTTCTGTATCGTAGATACCATTGGGAATAAAATAATCAATTTGATAGAAGTTATTATTGATTTCACAAAATAGTTTAAAGGCTACGATATCTTTGTTTATGATGCGGTATTGTATCGTATTATTCCCATTCAGGCTAAACTTACCTTTAGTGACATTTTCCGTTTGAAAATTTAGTTTTAACGATTTCTCAAAATCTCTATTCAATAAATCAAATAAAGGGGTTTTGTTAACTACTTTTGAGACAACAGAAGAAGCACCTTGTTCTGATCTAAATATTTTCAGAAGTTCTAATCTGAGGAAGGATGATGTATCACTATTTATAACTTGTCTTGCAGCATTGAATGATTGAGCATCGACTTCAGGCCAATCTGACGGCATTTGTATTGAGAATGAGTTATCAATTGGAAGGGGCAACGAAAGTAAATCGGGGTTTACATTAAACTCGATGGAAGGGAAGTTACTATTTTCGTCTGGTTTGTTAGCGCAAGAGATTATAGTCAACAATAATATTTGAATGGTGACATATTTTAGGATGTTCTTTACTTTCTGAGTAAAAACAAATTTTAAAATTTTGTTATAAATAGTATTTTTTAGCATTTCGATCTTCTCTCTTTTTAGGCAATGGTTCGCATAGAAGAAGTCCTCCCCCTTGTGGGGTCTGGGGAAATCTTTAATTCCCATTTTATCCACTTTTGCGCGAAGTTGCCCTTTCACTTCGTCCAAATAAATAGAGAGATTACCTGATTGTCAAGTAAAAAAGTAAAGGAAAGAGCTAAAACTTGAGTAGGTGCTTTTAGGGTCTTTAATTGTGATATTTAATGCCGCTCCCACCTCAAGTTCGTTGTGGATGTTATCATCCACAACGAATATAAACTTCTTCCGAGATGATAACAATCCCAAGAGGATAAAGAGTCTAAACTCCGTAAAAATTTTTACACTATGAACCACCTCCGTTTAACTATGGTTTTATTATTTCATGACATCTCTATCTCTCCCGCCTTTGGCGGGATAAAATAACATGCCAAGAACTGTTACCCATGTGAGTTGATGATTCTGTTGCCGATGTAGGTTAATAATACACTTTAGCTTAGCATTTCACATAAACCTTTCCAATATGACTTTTTCAGAAAACTCATACAATCTAATTGACAAATCTGAGATTTGTTGTAACTTATAAAAAGAGAAGCTTTTTGGTTTTTTTTAGACAAGTTAAAATGTCTTTGAAGTCAAATTCCAAGTTCTTTGGAGGTGAGTTCAACCATGTTAAAAGTTAGATGGTTTTTTGCACTTCTTGTCATAGTCTCAGTCCTTTTATTATCTCAAACTGGATCGACCGAGAATCTTGACCGGGACTGGCAGATAATTCAACAAAGATTATCTGAGGGTGTTCCAGTTGTAGAGCAGGTGAGTCCGGTGGTAAAAAGCGGTCCTAAAGCTGGGGGGGATCTGATATGGTGGTTTCAGGGAATCGAGAACGTGGAATGCGTCTCCCAGTTTGTGGACGTAGACGGGGATATGCTTCCTGATGTGCTGATAGAGACCTATGATGCTGGAGCTCCCCAGCAAGATCACCTTTATTGTATCAAAGGGAATAGCCCTGGTTATGGCACTGTTATCTGGTCCTGCCGTCCCCCGGGCGGACCAAGTAACAGTAGAGGCTATGGTGATCAATGCGTCTCATACACAGAAGACCTCAATGGAGACGGGCATGCCGACGCTTTATTGGGAACTGCCTGGGGAGGAAGAACCGCCTATGCCATCGACGGCGATTCGGGAGACGTAATTTGGTCCTATGACACGTACGACCATCCGCCTTCTGGCTGGATTTACAGCATCTGCCCCATCGCCGACTTAACCGAGGATGGCATACCCGAAGTCCTTTTTGGCGCAGGTTCGGATGCAGACGCAGGTTATTGTGTGAATGGCACAAATGGAAATTTGATCTGGAAGTTTCAAGCTGATGATGCGGTCTTTGCTGCCGCTGAGATCCAGGATGTAAACGATGACGGCTATAATGATGCCTTGTTTGGAACCGGAGATCCCTACGAAGATAGGATGGTCTGTGTTTCTGGTGCCAGCACAGGAACAGCTACCCTGTTGTGGCAGCACCACTTTGGAGCCTCGGTTCACGATGTTGCTGCTATTGAAGATGTGAATGGAGACGGAATACAGGACGCTTTAGCCGGAGTGTGGGACGGATATGTATATTGCAGAAGCGGAACCAACGGAGCACATATCTGGAGCTACTATGTAGGATTATATCAGTATGTGATGAGAGTTGTGCCCATCGACGATATCGATGAAGATGGAATTCAGGATGTTCTGATCGGATCATGGAAAAATGCAATAATATGCGTCTCTGGTGCCAACGGAGCCGAAATCTGTAACTACACTGTCGGAACATTGAACGGAGGGGATGTCTGGTCAGTCGATGCATTGGAGGACGTAAATGGCGATGGGTATCCTGAGGCTGTCGGGGGCTCATTTGATCATAAAGTCTACTGCGTCGATCTTAGAGTCTGCGATACCCTCTGGACCTACACCACCGGGAATCGTGTCCTTACGGTAAGAGGTCTTCCGGATGTGGACGGCGACTCCGGGCCGGATGTTCTGGCAGGAACCCAGAAACTATCTGGTTCACCTGGCGGAAAAGCCTTTTGCATATCAGGAGGGGTAGCCTTCATCTGCGGAGATGTCAACGACGATGGATGTATAAACTTATCAGATGTCATCTATTTGGCAAACTATTTGCTTAAAAGCGGAGACCCACCACCAGACCCAGTTTGTCGAGCTAATGCCAACGGGGATATAGTAATAAACCTGGGTGATGTCATATACTTAGCTAATTATTTGTTAAAAGGTGGCCCTCCTCCGCACGATTGCGGAAACTACGGGACTTGAGTTTAGAAACTATTGCCACTTTTGGCTAATTCCAAAAATCCGGTACAGGAACCTGCGTAACCTCGGCTTCTGCTATCAAAAAAGTTCTAAAATCGTCCAGTTGGGGGACTCTTTTTTAACTTTGAGCAAAGGGAGTTTCGCCCAATACGGTGGAAAAAACACCAATAACACCCTCAGTAATTCGTCGGTTCCCGAACAGGTTGGCCCCTGCTATCCCTACTTCTCTATTCGCTGTCGAAGCAAGCTTGAGGTTAGTTAGTTTCATCCGTAAATTTTAGTTTAATTTTTATAATTATTTCTAAAGTATGATCTTTTCGAAGAAGGTTGGAGTATTTAGTCAAGCAGGTGAAGATTAACTCTTTGTAAAACTGCGAGTTACGATTTTATTTTGATGTATAAATGATCTATAAAAGTATAAACCTTTTATTTGTTCAGGACTTAGGCAATGCCTCAACATTAGAACCCTTTTTGGGAATCGTAACCGCTTCTGGTTTGGAATTTGCCTCCGGATGCTGAAAGATCGGCAAATAGCGAGCAGCTAATGAGAAGATGAAAAAGCCGGTGGCGATAATAGCTAAGGTGATGGAGATCTCCATCCAGGAGGGGAAATAACTAACCCCGGAGGAAGCCTGCATCCCGGTCACAGTGACATTAAGCCGGTTGAGTAGGAACCCGGTAATGGTGCATACAGAAGCATAATATAGACCCTGAGCAGAGAGTCTGACTTTCTTTATCGATAACAAGATGATCGGAGCGAAAACCCCTATCAAGATTTCTGACCAGAAAAGGTAGGTTTCAGTTCGCATTTCAAATATATGTGCCCAGACCCCTCTTCCTGAAAAATCCTGAATTTTCAAAATCGCATAAACCACTAAAGTGACCAGCATAACTCTGCCCAGATCGGCCAGAAGATCAAGTCTTAAGCGGTGCCCAAATGCTCTATAGCTTAGATGTGATTCGAAAATCACCATCGCACACCCAACCGCAACAGCTGACAAAAAGAACAGGAATGGTATAATGGGAGAATACCATAAAGGATATAACTTCTCCGGCATTATCAAGTACAAAGCGCCTAAGGAGGATTGGTGCAAGGTGGAAAGAATAACGCCTGCTATAACCAGGGGCACGGCAACCGTGCCAATCCATTTCTTAGGTTTGCCCCAGCCTAGACGCTCGAAGAGTATAGGGCTAAACTCTAAAGCTAAAACCGTGGTGTAGAGCATCACGCACCAGCCGACTTCAAATAACACAGAGTGGGGGTTCCAGTATATTAATAGATGCCAGAGTCTCCAGGGCTGCCCCAGGTCGAATAAAAGACCAACTATCATCATAATATATCCTAAAAAGGCAGTCAGAATAGTGGGTCTTAAGATCGGATAGAATCTTTTTATATCAAATATGTAAACTATGGCTGCTATGGTGAATCCCCCCGCTGCTAAACCCACCCCGCACAAGATGTCAAAACCAATCCACAGTCCCCACGGGAACTGATCACTTAAATTGGTGGATGCTCCCAGACCTTTCGAAAAACGAATGACTGCGGCCACAATCCCTAAAATCCAGATTACTACCAAAATCCCTTTCCAGAAAGTGAGCTTGAATGATAATTTCATTTGTATCTCCTCTATATTTTATCTGTTATTTTCTCATCCTCGTCTGAATCCTTTGATTTATTTCTCAACTCAGCCAACTCCATTCTTCTGTTGATGATCCAATATATCCCGTATAGAAAAACTCCACTGATCACTACATAATTAGGAATCTTTGAGATGATTTTCCAGGTTAGATCTGAAAGAGGCTCGTCAGTAAGGTTGGTTGGGAACCCAAGTTTCTCAAAAGGAACATTGGAGAGCATCAAGACCGAAGTCCCTCCTGCCTCTTTTTCGCCGTAGATGTGGTTTACATATCGATCCGGGTTCTGCAGTATCATTTTCCGAGCCACTTTAAGAAGCTCGTCTCTTTCACCAAATATGGTGGCTTCCATGGGACAGACTTGAGCGCAGGCAGGGATTTTTCCCTGTCTCTGTCTTTGTATACACATATTACATTTTCTAACCAAAGGATTTGTTTTTTGCCATTCGAAGGTCGGAACACCAAAAGGACATGCCTGGATACAATAGCGACAGCCTATACATTTCTTGGGATCATAGATTACCGCACCCTCTTTTGTCATCTCAAAAGCTTTTACCGGGCAAACCGAGGCACAAGTGGGGTCATTACAGTGCATACACAATCTACGAAAATATACCCCTTCTTTTTCTTTTACCACGGTGTAGGCTGTCGCCGAAAGTTCCTTTTCCTCCTTTTCCGTATCTGGAAGATGATTGGCCTCCTTACACGCCCACACACAAGCCTGACACCCGATGCATTTGGTGATATCTATTAAAAGCGCTTTGGGCTTTGTCATTTGAAACCTCCTTATTTTTACTCTTTAGGTTTTACCTCTAAGTTCACCACCCCTTTTTCCACCACCACCGCCTCCATCTTGGTGGTGGGTTTTAAATCTCTGGCAATCGCTCTATTCTGAGAATTCAATCCACCTTTCCTCTGTTGATCCAAAATGGAGGTATTGCCTGACCAATTTTTCATGTCCTCTTCTAAATTGGAGGGTTCGAGTTGAACAATCCATCCTTTTCCAAATGGGTCTTTGTTAATCAAGTCGGTATTGAAGTTGATTTCATAGTTGGTTCTGATAACCCGACTCCGAATAGGAACGTAAAGCTTATGCACCTGCCTGTCCGAAGCTAAGATCCTGATACATAGCCTTCCCTGTTCGACCTCAGTCTCATCAAAGTGTAAAACGACATACAGGATATCTCCTATCCTTTCCCGAAACAGGTTATTCACTCCAATTTTTACCGTTCTATCATCTAACAATTTTGCCCAGATATAATTCTGGTAATGAAAAAGATCTTTTCTTTCAGTTTTTCTCTCTTCTAAGGCTTTTTTCAAAGCTTGAGTTAATACATCCGGGGTGAAAGGCTTAGGAACGTAGTTGGAAATACCTAATCTCATCGCTTTGACTGCTGATTCCACTGATGGATATCCAGTTATCATTATGGGAATAATGTCCGGATGATTTTTCTTCACAATCCTCAAGACCTCCATTCCGTCAATATCCGGCATCTTCCAGTCGGCAATAACCACATCATATTTATCCTCTTCCACTTTTTTCAGAGCCTCTCTTCCGTTCAAAGCCATCTTAACATTATGTCCTTGTTGGCTTAATATCTTTTTACAGCTGTTGCACACTATCTGCTCATCGTCTACCACCAAGACATTTGCTCTATAGGACATTTTCTTTCACCTTCCTCTCTTTTCTTTCCAATACCTTAAAGAGCAATAGATGTGCCACATTGTGATTTTTTTCACAAAGTCTGGCAAAAATATCTGTTAACAATTTGAAATATAAGAACTTATAAATTATAAAGAAAAGTAAGGGCGGATATATTTTGAGAGGCTAAACAAACAGATGCATATTAAAATTATGCATCAGTCTGAAGTGCTTTTATTGGTAAATAAGGACTTAGGTGGGATTTATGCTGTATAAGAAAAATATACGGCGTATACATTTCATATACGATTTTAGTCTATTGGGGTTCAAGTAGTTATGTTAGGACAGGGGTTGCACCCCTATCCTTTCTCTAAAACATAAAGCAGGGCAATTTTTACATTCAGAAAATGAACAATTAATACATTTTTTTAAAATATCATCAATTCCATATCGAAAATCTTCGAACTTTTTTGAAACCCATTTTTCAAGTAAGTCATCTTTAATAATATTACCCATTTTTTTATTCCTATACATCTCACACGGATAAATATCACCATTACAAGATATCCATAATTTTGTTTTTAATGCACTACATATACCGTATGAATTCCTTAAATAATTGTTTTTGACTAAAAAATCTATGAAATCAATTGAAGGATAGAATTCAATATTATTTTTGTTTAAAAATAATTTTGGAAAAATGAATGTTGATATTTCGAAATGGATTTTTTTTTGGGTAAGATAATCTATTGTCTTTTCTATTGATTTTTCATTGTGAGATGTAGTGACTATATGTAACGAGAAAGCACAATCCTCGTTCATTAATTTATCAATAGATTTCATAACTCGATTATAGGCACCTTTTTTTTGAACAAAACTATCGAATACTTTTTCATGTATACTATGATAAGAAATCCTAAGGTCTGCGCTTCTAAAATTTTTATATAATCGAACAAAATCATCATCAATTAATGAACCGTTGGTGCAAATAGTAGTATCAAATCCTAAATCATCTAAAGATGATAAAAGGTGATTTAGTCCTTTGTAAAGAAAAGGCTCGCCTCCAGTAATTTCTATCCTAACAATTCCAAAATCTTTTAGTTTATTTAATATATTTATCCACTTTTTGCTTGGTATAAATTCATTCTTGGCACCTTTCATATAACAAAATTTGCAATTAAAATTGCACATCGTAGTTATTTCTAACTTTAGAGAAAAAGGTGAATTATTTTTATATAGAAGAGAATTGTATTTTTTTCCTTCTATACTTGTATATGAATATATGTCTTCAGGTAAATTACTCGAAAAGCAAACGTCATTAATCTCAATAAAATCATTTAACGCAAGAAAAAGTAAAAAATGTTGATTTATTTTTTCTTTAACTATGTCAATTTCAAATTTCTTTTTATAAATAATAGCATCTAAATAACATTTAGTTTCATTACAAATAGGATAAAACTTTTTGATATTATGACCATCTATATATAACAAATAATGTTTATCTTTAATTGTATGCGTAAACAGATGATTAGTTGCTCTTATTTGTATAGTGTTATTCATGAAAAAGAGCCCTTTTCCTTTTTGCTAGATAGCAATTATATTCAACCCATTTATCTCTTTCTAATTTATTAATATACGCCTTCCCAGGACAATAAAAGCAATATTTACTTAAATCCCCACAGCTATTACAATTTGCAGGTTCTTTAAAAATTTCATCAACAATTCGAATAGTATATTTAGAATTCCAAATCTTTTGCAGAGATTCTTTTAATACGTTGCCTAATTTAATATCAATCAACCTGCAAGGAAATACATTTCCATATTGATCTATACTACATGAACTTCTCCCACCAATACATATTCTTTTTGTGGGTCTTTTATTTAATATATCTTCAAAAGAGTTTCTCAATAAAATTAAATCCGATCCGTTAAGTTGCAAGTTTTCATTAGAATAGTTTTTATGTGGAAGTATATCTATATCATAGGCAAAATCAACTCCCAATTTTTTGCTTAATTCAAATAAGCCTCTAATCGAATCATAATTTTTTTGAGTAATTGTCATTTTCAAGACTACTTTTTTAACATAATCCTTAATAATTTGCAGATTTTTTATTGCCTTTTTAAATGAACCTTTTACTCCGACTAAAGAATCATGTAAATCTTCAATATGAGAGTGTATTGAAAAAACGACACAATAAATGTTTTCAAAATTAGTTTGTTTGAAAAAATCGTCGTCAAATAGTGTCCCATTAGTGAAGAATTCAATTATTAACCCTTGTTGCGTAGCATAGTTTATTATTTCTGATAAATCATTTCTACATCCAATTTCACCACCATCCAACTGTAAGAAAAAAACACCAGCTTTTGATATCTCATTTATTATTTTTTTCATATCCAAAGTATTAACTCCAAATGAATTGTAATCATCATACGCATAACAATGATAACATCTTAAATTACATGAACCAGTTAATACCAATCTTGCTCTAACAAGTTGTTTTCTATTACATAACCATCGATAAGCCTCAATACCTTTAAGGATTTCTGAAGAATTATTCTGAAGTATAATTGGACCCCATATACCTGTAAAATACATCAAAACAAAATCGTCAATTTTTTTATGATAAAGCAAAGATTCAGACATCCTATTATTCCCTCAAAATAAATTAAGAATTGTATAAGGGACTCTTTCTCGGGGTCGGCTACGAGAAGAGCCCCAATGTTAATTATCTGTCAATAAGGTAACTAGCATCCAGAAACACAAATGATAATCTCTTCCATTTCTTGACCGACTTCCTTTATGATGGGAATTTTTCCTGCGATTAGCCCAACAGACAATTCTTTTCCACGGAGATTAATCCCTAAATTATCCAACACCTTAAGTTGATCATCAGTTAGCTTAATGCGTTCAGTTTTTTTTGGCATATTATCACCTCCTTTCATTGCCGACCCATTTAAAAGCGACAATAGAAACATTAGTGTCTATCGCCACTTTTTTAGATAAAATAGAATTACTATACGCCTAACAATAATTATACAGTCTGCATAAACGGGCAAAAGCAGACTGTCTCCTTCTGCATAAGAACCGTGAATAATCGCATTCAAAACCTCCTAAACCATCAAGAATCAATATCTTGTTGTTCGTCGTGGGCTGATGAACAGCCAGGTTATACAGTCTGTATAAACCCGCTCAGAGCGCATCGACGGGGCTACGCACGCCGTGGCCTCCTTTGTTCAGGACATGGGTGTAGATCATGGTCGTGCTGACATCTTTGTGTCCCAGCAGTTCTTGGATGGTTCCGTGTTGTGTCAGGTCCTAGACCTGACACGTCTGTCAGGAGTAGCTCCTGACAGAACAAGAAATGATTTGTTAGGTCTTATTTCTTTCTATAGACATCTCCTCTTGAGCCAATATGATCAACATATATTGTCTTCAATTTATGATCAATCCAAAAAATTACTCGAATGTCTCCAATTCTCATTCTATAATATCCCTTCCACTCTCCAGCCATTGACTTTACATCCACTTTATCCGTAACCCCATCTTCTAATTCTCTCAAAGATTGTTTAATGCGTTGCCTTTGAAATTCAGGGAGACTTTTTAAATAACGAGCCGCTCGCTTGTGGACAATAACCTTATGTTTCATATAGAATCCAGTTCTACGTATGCATCTTTTTTACCTTTTTCTCTATCTTTTCGTGCTTGCTTGAGATCTTCAATAGCCTTCTTATCAAGATCTAATCCTAACAGCTCTTCTATTTTTTTATACTCCTTCCAGGGAATAATCACTTCGGTTGGTTTGCCCTTTTCATCCACTATAATTTTTTTATGTAGCGTAAGCATAACTTCACCTCTTCTTTTTTTAATCATACCCAACTATTGATTATATGGTTTCCGTATAACACTCCTTTAATATTTGATCATTAAATAAATTTATACTCAACACTCTCCAATGTCAAGTTATTTTAACGAGATCTCTCTGAAAAAGTCAAACAGTGGAAAGTTATTCTGGAGTGTCAAGCCCCCCGCCATAGGCGGGGGATTTTCGACTTCAGCTTGACCAGAAACTTCTTGAGAGACAACGTGTTTTAACTGGTTCACCTAAAAGTGAACACTCCAATTTCTGTGTTGTGTCAAGTCCTAGTGCTTATCCCACAAAATGAACCTAAAATGTAGGGGAGACCCTTGTGGTCTCCCGCTGGTGGTTGGGAGGGGACAAGCCCCTCCCCTACAGAAGAATTTGCATTATTTAATTGGAATGGCACTAGACCTGACACATCTGTCAGGAGTAGCTCCTGACAGAACAAGAAAATGGTTTTAACCTATTTCTCTATTCTTATTTTATATTTCCTCATCAAAGCCTGAAAATTTGATCTCTGCATCCCCACATCTCTGGCTGATCTGGTTATGTTCCAGTCGTTTCTGGTTAAGGCATCCAGAATGAATGATTTTTCAATACTTTCAACAGCAGATTCCCTCACCTTCTTTTTTGTTCCCTTTAACTCTTTTGAAGTTTTGGGGATAGGGGTATCAGGATGAGCTGTCTCAGCTTTGACTGCAAAGGGGAGGTGCTCAGTAGTGATAGTATCACCTTCAGCCATTACAATAGCTCGCTCGATCACATTCTCCAGCTGCCTAACATTTCCGGGCCAACTATAGGCATTTAACATATTCATCGCATCGACTGAGATACTTTTGATATTCTTGTTCATCTCCTTAGCATATTTTCTAAAAAAATGATAAGCTAAAAGGGGAATGTCATCTTTTTTTTCCCTTAAAGGTGGTATAGTGATGCTGAACACATTCAATCGGTAAAAAAGGTCCTCCCGGAATTGTTTCTCTTCCACCATTTTTTCCAAGTCTTTATTAGTGGCTACAATAAATCTTAAATTTACCTTTTTAGGATTGACTCCCCCAACCGGGGTGAACTCCCTTTCCTGGATCACCCTCAAAAGTTTAGACTGAAAATTTTGGTTTATATCCCCAATCTCGTCTAAAAAAATGGATCCACCATCAGCTATCTCAAATAGTCCTGGTTTGGTCACTATTGCCCCGGTGAAGGACCCTTTAACATGACCGAAAAGCTCAGATTCCAAAAGTTCTTGAGCAAACACTCCGCAGTCGACCGGAACAAAGGGTTTTTGCTTTCTATGGCTATTGAAATGGATAGCTCGGGCGATGAGCTCTTTGCCTGTCCCGCTTTCCCCCCGAATTAGAACGGTGCTATCTGTTGGAGCAACTTTACGAACTAACTTATATACTTCCAGCATCTTGGGGCTATTGCCAATAATATTATCGAATCCATATTTAGCCTCTAACTCTTTTCGCAGGTAGATATTCTCAAAAATTAGGCTTTTTTTTTCCAGAGCCTTTTCAATCACAATTAAAACTTCATCCGGGGTGAAAGGCTTGGGGATGTAATCAAAAGCTCCTAATTTCATTGCCTGGACCGCGGACTGGACTGTGGAGTAACCGGTGATCATAATCACTATGGTATCCGGGTATTTTTCCTTGACCTTTTCCAGAACTTCCATCCCATCGATCCCCGGCATCTTCATATCAGTGATCACAATATCAAATGGCTCTTTTTCCAGAAGCTCAAAAGCTTCCTGACCGGAAAGGGCGGTAAAGACCTGATGCCCGCCACCTTTCAGTATCTTCCGACAACTCTTCAATACAATCTCCTCATCGTCCACCACCAATATTTTAGCTTTAGTCATTTACTTTTCCCCTTTTTTCCAATTTCTGAGGTTTTTTCTTTTATCGGTAACTTCACAGTAAAGGTAGTCCCTTTTCCCACCTGGCTTTTCACCTCTAATTTGCCTCGATGCCTTTCAATTATGCCATAGCTTACAGAAAGCCCCAGGCCAGTCCCCTTTCCTTGTTTTTTAGTTGTGAAGAAAGGGTCGAAGATTCTTGGTAAATTCTTCTCTGGAATTCCAATGCCGGTATCAGTAAATCGAATAGCTGTCATCTCATCTTCGATCCCTGAAGACACGGTCAAAGTCCCTCCCTGGGGCATAGCCTCAATGGCATTGAGCAAGATATTTATAAATACCTGTTGAATCTGCCCCACATCTATCATTATTTTGGGCAAGTCCGGTTTGATTTTCTTCTGAATTTTGACATTTTGCATACTGGCTTGATGGGAAATCAAATTTATCGATTTATCTATCACCTCATTTATATCGGACAAAGCCTTATGGGGTTCGGTCTGTCGGGCAAAGTCTAAAAGACCTTTAACGATCATTTTGCACCGATTGGTCTCATTTACGATAAGCTCTAAATCCTCCTTTTCAGGGTCTTTATCCTCCTTGGCTTTAAATAAGAGGGAAGAGTAGGTCAGAATTCCGGTTAATGGGCTATTGATCTCATGAGCAATACCAGCAACCAATTTACCTAAAGAAGCTAATTTCCCCGACTGAATCAACTGATTCTGGGTCATTCTCAACTCTTCAGTCCTTTCTTCCACCTTCTGCTCCAAGGTTTCCCCCCACTCCAGCAATTTTTCATCTGCCTTTTTCAAATCTAAGGTCATTTGATTAAATGAGGAAGCCAACTGTCCGATCTCATCTTCAGTTTTAGTGGGAATGGAATAGTTAAGGTCCCCTTCGGCGATTTTTTTGGTTCCTTTGACTAATTCCCTGACCGGGCGAGTGACATATCGATTGATGGAAATACTGATAGTCACCGAGATCACCAAAAAGGCAATAATGGCGAAGAATATCATCTTATTTTGGACATCTTTTATCTCCTTATCCACTTCCGCTAAGGACATCCCGATGTCCAATACTCCCAAGACTTTCTGTTCTTGTGGGTGGGCATGGCAGTCCGGGGTATAACAATCGGGCTCATTATATATAGCAGATATGACTCCTAATACTCTATGACCTTGCTTGGTTTTGAAAATTCTGGAGCGGTCTGGCATGTCCAGTCTCTCTAAAGGTTTTTCCGCTGAATGACAGGCATAGCAGGCTTCAGCTTTCTTGTCCACCATTTCTCCAATCTCATTTTTATCAGAGGAGAACATTATCTTCCCCTCTTTATTGAAAACCCTGATCTTCTCCAAACCCTCCTGCTCTCCGATGGTCTCGATGATCTGGTGTACATCTTCACTTAGGTTTCTCAGCATATCATATCTGGTGCTTCTCCTTATGGTCTCACTTATCCTTATAGCCCCCCGCGTCACCTCACCTATCAGGTGTTTTT
The DNA here is from genome assembly GCA_030615745.1 of Candidatus Zixiibacteriota bacterium. Classification (GTDB taxonomy): domain Bacteria; phylum Zixibacteria; class MSB-5A5; order MSB-5A5; family SM23-73-2; genus SM23-73-2. The sequence continues at coordinate 22,706 of JAUWYR010000041.1, forward strand.
TTTGCGAGGCGATATTAACATAGGCAAAGATTCCTATGGACAATATCAGGAAAAACCCCACCAAGCTTAGCTTCGCCCCAATACTTTTCCGCCACATAAGTTATCCTTTTATTAGTGAATTATTTCACAATCATCCAATTATTATACGAAAGTTGCAAACCAAAGTTAATCTAAAAAACCAATACAGTTTTGGCTTTCCGTATGGAATATTATTGATTCGATTCTGGATTGTCAAGGAATTTTGACTATAGGTATAGATTTAGAGAAGAAAAAGAAAGAAGAGGAACTTAACTGAAGAATTTTTTACCTTCGCTGGTTATTGGAACGTCCTCAGAGCTTTTTCGATCGGGTGGCGTATGCCTCAATAGAACGTATTCACCTTTCAAGATTTTGTTAACTACTCGGATAAACTTTTCCGGGGCTAAGGATTGAAGC
>JAUWYR010000022.1 GCA_030615745.1 Candidatus Zixiibacteriota bacterium
AGTTAAATCGGAGGTTACAGAATAGGAGAGGCCACTCAACGCTTGAAATCTCTTTCTGAAATCCTCGAGCTTATGATATTTTAAGAAAAGTAAAAAAAGAATTTTGGGATGAACTCGAAAAAGGTCAGCCACTGAAAAATATCCTTCCCAGGCTGAATGAGTTGAATTTTGCTTTAATGTCTCTTTTCCTAAATAAGCGGTAAACAAAAAATGATGTGCACCAAAATCACTTTCCTGACTCACTTTAAAAGAAAAAGATTTTTCCTCTTTTTGTTCTTTTTTCAAGCTTTTTAGATTTTTTATTTTTTGGTTTTTAGGAGAGTAGAAAAGGTCAATTGTAAAAAGGTGATTTTCTTTTGGTCTATAAGAAGTTTTAAGATTCAATCGCCAGTCAGATTGATCCTTACGTGCTCTCTGAGATTCATCAAGATTTGGTATTCCCATCTCGGTGTTATAATGCAAAGCATCAAAATTTAGCTTTAAGTTGTTCTTTAATCTAAAAGAGGTTTTGCAGGTAAAATATCTCGAATCAATATCAGAGTTTGGCTCTTTTCCACCATATTTTCTGAACTCACCAGTTAAATAGATTTTTCCAAGTGAAAAAATCCCTCTTCCCAATTCTATCCTGGTATGTCGATAATGGTCACTTCCTTTCTGGAACCAGGCTTTTGAATAAGGTTTTCCCTCTTCGTAACCTTTCCCCTTTATCTTTATACATCCAATCCCAACCCTATTACAAAAAATATTTGCCACTCCACCCTCGATTATTTTTAAAGTGTCGATATTATTTGTTGGAAAAGAGTTTAAATCAAATTCATTTGAACGGGGAATGTAAAGCTCTTCGCCCTCTAAAGGCACACCATCCTGCAAAAACAAAAGGTCTTTTGAACCCCAGATATTTGCTACCTCAGGCTGTCCATAAATCCCGTAGGATACCAAATCGACAAGTTTAAATCTTTTTAAAAGATCACCCAAGCTTTTAGAAATTCCATCATCTATCTCCTGAAAACTAATAGCCTCCTCTAAGCTGAAATATTCAAATATTTTCTGTTCGAATCGTTTAAAAGATACCTTACAAGTATCACCAGGCAAAGCCCAAACAAATTCTATGAATCCTTCGCAGAAATTTCCGAAAAAAAGAAAAAAAATCAAAAATAAAAAACTTTTCTTCACAAAAATCATGCTCTTCCAAAAACACCCGAACTTTTTCCCATCTCAAAGAGTTTGAAAAAAACAGGTGTTAAGACAACAAAAATAAAAGTGTTTGACCCAATGTGAATCAAAGAAAAGGGTATGGCTGAAAGCATCACCTCTAAGAATTTACCTGCAAGATATGCCACTGAGAGATTGGTTAAAAAATCATAGATTAAAGTTAGAGAAAATCCAAATAAAGCCATACCTAAAAAAGGTGAGATTTTTTTTAAATATAAAAAGTTTGTTTTAAAAGCTATCCCACCAGAGACCCCTATGATAATCATAGACAAAATTTGTGCGAAAGCTACCGGAATTGGAGGAAAACCATAAGGGTTAAAAAAGGAGTAGATAAAAATAGCTAAAGCACCAACCACTCCACCTTCGAACCAGCCTAATAAATACCCGGATAAAAAGACTGTGAAAGTGAAAAGTTCAACATTTGGAATGTGAACAAGTGGTAAGGATAAAGCAATAGCTAAGCCGACAAAGATTCCCATCTTAGCTACTTTCCCACCGGAAATCCTCACCTTAAAACCACCATCTTCTTCACCACACTTGTGTTCTTGGTTTTCACATGGTAAAGATATACCCCGGAGGAGACCTCTTCTCCTTTTTCGTTAGTACCGTTCCAAAAAGGTAAAAGCCATCTTTTCTCACATCCGTGATGCCCAAAAGTAAACTCCTCGGATTCTGGCAAACTCTTCACCAGCTCCCCAGCCACTGTGAATATAGTTATCTTCACAGTGCTTTCCCCGGAAAGCTCAAATGGAAAATAAGTTCTTTCATGCTTTGATATAATAAATGGATTGGGACAGTTCTGAAAAGCAATATCTTTTTTTGGCTTGCTTTTGAGCAATATCTGGACAAAAGCTGTATCAGAAAGCCCACTTGGGTCAATAACTATGAAAGTGTCCTCATATAAAAAATCGGTCAAGAAATCTTTAGTCGGTCTCCAGTTAAAACTACCGGTAAGTGGTGATACCCCAACAAGAACATCATCTATACCAAAATTCCCAACTCCAAATTTTTTTATGGTCAAAGTATCCCCGGCATTCTGGTCAGTTGCTTTAACACTCAGGGTCAAATCTGCACCAATGAAAGCAAGATATTCATCCTCGTATGGAACTGTTCTTACCCAGGGTGTGTAGAATATTTCTCCATGTAAAGAAGGGTCATACCAACCCTTGTATTCATAATGATAGTTACGGATTTGATCAGTCAAGGAAACAACAGAAGGAATCAAAATTATTTCTTCATAGTATGTCCAATTGTCTATCTGTGCCGAACCTTCCTGGGAAGCATTAAGTTCAAATTCAACCTCTGTTGGAATATAATCTTTGTGATACCCCACCAAAGAGGTTTTCCACTTTGCTTGGTCTGCGCCGTAAAAATAAGTTTTCAAGCCACCGGAATCAGACAGAGGATAAAAAAGGATATAATTTGCTCCTAAGTTCTGGGGAGGATAAAAAGTTGAACTCGAATCAACAGGATAAGAAGAAAAAGAATCTTGAACCTTTATCTCCAGAGGTTTTCCAGCGCTATCTATAAAAAGACCACCTTCGGAATAGAACTTAGTTGGTATAGCCCTTTCGCCTATGAAATAGTTCCACACGGTAAACTCTCTGAAAGCATCATCAAAAGAACTTTTATACGAAGAATCAGCTAATACTTCGTCAGTTGCCTCTATCGCGTTATCACCCTTTATTTCCCCACACCTCTCCCAGATCTTTTTAATTATATCTAAATCATTAAATCTCTCCGAGAGAAAAAATGCCCAGACACAGCTGGCATAGGGATGGTAAAGTTCGGGAACTTTTTTAGGATCTGTGGAGAAAGTCTTCAAGGAAAGCCATGGAAACCTGTAAAACCAGTGCAGATAATGTAAATAATCATTCACATCATCAAAAACCTGGTCCTCCATCCAAACAGCTGTGATCTCCATCCAATAAGGTTTAAATTCACCTCCATCCACACCCCCTTCAAATGTATCATAACCAAAATGTATTGTATGGAAAAACTCATGTGCAGTTGTTACGCTCAATGGTTCATATACGTTTTTATATAAACCTAAGGAATCAGAATAATAGGAATAATCGTTCCGCAAAACGATGAAGCTGGTGTAACGTCTATCTGAACCAGAAAAAGGTAACTCTGCCTGAGTATATCCGTAATAACCCTTTCCTATATTAACCAAATAGACATCATATTTTCCATCCCCGCCATTATCCGTGCCTGAAGGATAAAAGGCATCTGAAGGAGGTGATATATATCCTAAGCTATCAACCTCAAAAAACCAGGCATAATCCAGAATCTTAGCACAGCTATCCACATAATCAGGGACTCCATTACCATCAAAATCCACATCTTTTTGATAGACCGTATCCAATCCTTTTGTGGTGTAGTGAATTTTGAAATAACCTGAAGGGGAATCTAATGTTTCATGGGGGTCCCAATCCTCCCCTGGTCTTGAGGTATAAGGTTCAAGTATTTTCTGCGCTTGAGTTGAAAGCTTATCTCTGGCCGTATGCACCTCTAAAAAAACCGGGGTTGCGCACACTGGTAAATCCAGAACCGGTCTTTTCTCAATATCAAAGACATCTTTTACCTTCTCAACAAGCTTTCTCTCGTATAAAGAAAGCTCTTCTGCAAAAATACTTTTTGGTATTAATAAAAAAAGGATTAGAATAAAAATTTTTTTCATAAATTCTCAAAAGAATTTAAAAGGCTCTATCCGAACCTCTCAAGCTTAGCCTTTCTCAACATCTCTAAGCACCCATAAGGAACCTTAATTTTTCCAATTAATATCTTTCTTCTCCTGCCATGACAATCTGAGCCACCAGTGTAGATCAGACCAAATTTTTTGGCTAAATTTATATGATAATTTGTAGTTGAAATATCATACTGGGAATGATAAGCCTCCAATCCATCCAATCCCAAAGAGATAAAATCAGGGATCAAATCATTCCTTCTTGTAGTTCCTGGATGCGCCAAAACAGCTACTCCCCCAACCCCGTGTATCAAGTCAATCCCCCCCTTAGGAGTAAGGTATTTTTTTGGAACATAAGCTGGAGCATGATATCCTAAATATCTGGCAAAAGCCTCATCATAGGTTCGCACAATCTCTTTTTTTAACAAAGCATCAGCAAGATGAGGTCGACCAACTGATCCGCCTTTTGTTACTTTCTTCACCATATCCATGCTCAAATCTATTCCAAGCTCATTTAACTTTTTAACCATCTTCTCCCCTCTTTCAAACCTCTCTTTTCTAAAAGACTCAATTTTTTTTTGGAAATCCTCATTCTTGTGTTCAAGCAGATAGCCTAAAAGATGAAAGTCCTCACCCTTATATGAGATGCTCAATTCAACTGCAGGAATAAGCTCAATTCCCATCTTTTTTGCCTTTTCCTCAGCCTGATAAAATCCCTCCATAGTATCGTGGTCAGCAAAAGCAATAGCAGAAAGTCCCACCTTATAAGCGACCTCAACTGCCTCATTTGGAGTTAGCAAGCTATCTGAAGCAGTGGTGTGAATATGTAAGTCTACTAATTTTTCTTTCACTATCGTCAAGATGCTCCTATAACTTCTCTTCAACTGTTTTTTTAATTTCTTCTCCTAAACAAGTCGCCTCAGCTAAAATTTTCTCCATCCTATTTTTGGTATCTCTTACAAAATCTTGATCCTCAATCGAGCTCAAGTTTATCTTGACATTATATCCAGCACCCTCAATAGAAGCTAAAGCCAAAAGAGCTGATACACCAGCATCTGATACTGTATTCACATTCCCTCTTTCCGCAACTTCCTTAGCCAGTCTCAAAGACTCAAAAGCTTTCTCCATCACCTGCAACGGAACAGATGTAGCTTCTTTGGTTGCCTCCTGAATTGCTCGATCTCTCCTCTCTATCTCAATATCTGTATGTCTGGTAAGTTTACGGGAATCAACCACCTTCTGGTAACTTTCCGCATCCTTTATGACTAACTCCTTTAACTCTTTTCTAAGTCCCTCAGATTTTTCCAATACTTCTTTTATCCCTTCCTCAACCTCTTTATATTTTCTTTTGCCAATAGTCAATCCGCATATCATAGAAGACAAAGCTGAGCTAAGGGCACCAGCAGTTGCTGACACACTTCCACCACCAGGAACAGCCCGTGGAGATGCAACTTCACCTAAAAAATCAGCCAATCCCTCCTTCTGCTGGGAACCTATATGCATCAGCTTATTTTCTAATATCTGTTCCTTTTTGAAATTCTCAAGTTGTAAATAAAAGTCTGCAACATCGATCAAAGCATCCATAGGAGTAAGACCAACAACTTCACTTGACACAACCGACACTCCATATCTTTTTGCCTCAGATTTAATCATCTCGAAAACTCTGAAAACAGGGGTGCCTAAATAATTGACTAAGTTCATAGAGATCTGGACAATCCCTCTTTCTTTAATATCGAAACCTAAAGCTTTTACATATCGTAACCCGCCACCTGCAAATCTTATCGCCTTGGCTATCCTTTTAGCCATCCTGACATCCTTTGTTCCTAAATAGACGTTAAAAGCTATAAGTGGCATCCTCGCTCCAATAGCAGTTGCACCTGCTTTCGGATGCATCTTAGGGGGACCAAAATCAGGGTATCTTTCTGGATTGGTCTCGATCTCTTTTTTAATCCCCTCATATTGCCCTCTCCTCACATCAGCCAAATTTACCCGATCCGGTCGTGTTGCAGAAGCTTCGTAAAGGTAGACCGGGATATTGAGTTTTTCACCCACCTCCTCTCCAAGCTCACGTGCTAATTTTACGCATTCCTTCATAGTCACCCCGGAGATGGGAATAAAAGGAACCACATCAGTTGCTCCCATACGTGGATGTTCACCCCGGTGCTTTTCCATATCTATAAGTTCACCCGCTTTTGCGATAGCCTTAAAAGCAGCACTCTTTACCTCCTCAGGACCTCCAGCAAAAGTTATAACAGCTCGATTGTGGTCTTTATCCATCTCCTTATCCAAAAACATAATCCCTTCAACAGACTTTATCTCCTCGATTATTTTTTCTATCACCTCAACTCTTCTTCCCTCCGAGAAATTGGGAACACATTCAACTAATTTAGCCATAAGCAAACCTTCCTTTTAATTAAAAAATCATTTTATTTTTTGTTTTTATCCTCTTTTGTTTTCAAAGCCCAGACCAAAAGTGGCACCAAAATCTCATGATGACCGGTAAAAGAATATCCATAGCCTGAGGTTTGAGTAGGTCTTTTAACCACATTCTGAATAGGACGGTAATGCTGGATCATATCAAAATTTGCGGTTGTGAAGTTATCGACTCTCCCCTTTATATTTCTGGCAACAGAGAGTGCTTTCAAGAAAACCTCAGGCAGAATAACAGCTGAGCCAAAATTTATTACAACTCCTCCACCAGCTATCTTTGAGACCTCCTCACACAATATCTTAAAATCTAAAAAGCTTGTTTTTCCAACAGCTTCCCCATCGTATCCAGGATGCTGGTTCAAGACATCTGTTCCAATACTCATGTGCACACAGGCTGGAATACCTAACTTGTATGCATTAAAGAAAAGGCTATAATCTTTATTTTTAGCATTTCTTTCAGAGATTTTTTTACCTATAGCTTCTCCTAATCCCAAATCAAGTCTTTTTGCATCCTCAACAGCGCTATTGAAAATGTCTGAGGTCTCAGCTGTCATTCCAAAGGTTCCATCCTCAATATTTTTATCAACATCCTCAGAGGTTTTGCCAAAGAAAGCTATCTCAATATCGTGAATAGCTCCAGCACCATGAGTGGAGAAAGCTGTTAGAAACCCATTTTTCATCAAATCGACAAACAAAGGTAAAAGGCCACATTTGATCAAATGTGCACCTAAAAAAAAGATTATGGGCTTTTTATTATCTTTTGCAAAAAAGATGAAATCAACAAGCCTTTTGAAATCAGAAGCTTTTAAAACATCTGGAAGGGAATCAAAAAAAGCAGAAAAAGATAGATCTTTTGATATAATTTTTGCAAAATCTTTGATCACAATTTTACTTTTGCGAGACTCAAAAGGTATTCTTTTCACCTTGCTTAAATCGATCGGTTTGTATTTTGACATTTTGTTATTTTCCTATCTTTCCTAAGGTGTAGCTTTTCAATTCAGTGGTTATCGAACCAACAACCACTTTGCTTTTCATCTTAACAGGAATTTTATACTTATCATCAGTAAGCCATACTTTTAATTTCCCCTCATGTTTGAAAATCCCTGATGCCTGAAGGATCGGCTCCACCACCACACAGAAAAAACGTCCTGCCGGAACCTTCACCTTCTCTTTTTTTAATACCTTAACCTCAAGTGCATAGTTTTTTTTGTCAGAGTAGTTATTGATAAAAACTGAGTTCCCTACTTTAAGATCAAGGGTTCTAATATAATATAAACTTGCCAGGGCATCCAAGACGAACTCCGGAACAGGTATAGTATCAGCTCCCTCATAAGCTAATCTATTTTTTTGATCGAAATCGACGAATCTATCCGCTCTATAACTACCCTCTTTTAAGTGTTTTTCAAAGTGGTGTGAGAAAAGTCCATAAAAATCCATAATTGACTCCACCCTATCATCGACTTTGAAAAAAAGGGAGAAGAATTTGCTCGATTTGGCGAAGGATTTAATCCTGAAGGTTTTGTGCCCATTATAATTGACTACCTCAGCTACCTCCATCATAGCAGTGCCAGCACGGATTGGTCCATACCTCACATTATAGACAAATCTTTCACCAACCTCAAAGGCATTGTTGGGAAGAGCTCTTTTGAGAGAACGTGAAGTTGCATCAGGAAAAAATCGTCCAGACGTTTGAATCCTTTCTTGGTCTTTCAGACTGTCAGACTGAGACTTTGTTGTATCACCATAAATTTTTCCTGAGAAAAGAAAGAGCAAAAGAAATATTAAAATTACAAATGTCCTCATTTTGAAGAAATCTTTTTTTGAGCTAATTTGATAAGTTCAGGAAAAATCTTTTTAATACTCAAATCTATCTCGCGAAAACAAAAGTGGTAATCCTTTAACTCTTTTCCCATTGGGTCTTTCAAAGAATCTGTTTTTTTGTGAGTCTTTTCTGGAAAAGATTTAAAAAGATAGGTTTTTTCCACAGAGTTTTTATCAATCTTTCTTATTTGATCCAAATGCTCCTCTGACATAGCCAAGACCAAATCTGCTTTTTTCAAAACCTCATAAGATAGAGATCTTGAGACGTGATTGGAAAGATCAACACCATATGATTTCGCTGACTCTTTAGCATAAAAGGAGGCAGGGAAACCGTTAAAAGTGGAAACACCTGCTGATTTGACCTCTACAAAATCAATTTTTTTTTCTTTTAAAATTTTTTTCAAAATCATCTCAGCTAAAGGACTTCTGCAGGTGTTCCCGGTGCAAACGAAAAGGATATTAAAATTAGAGTTCACTTTAAATCAACAATTGCTAAAAATGGTGGAAAAATCAGAAATTTTTACATCTCCACCACACCAAGATTCAACTTTTTCTTAAAATTTTTATCTGGGGAAACACTTTCCTGATTTTATCCAGTCTCAAAGCGCCGGGTCGGTTCAAAAAGATCTGATCAGAGGATATGTCCACTACTGTTGAGGGGGATTTTTCAGGAGCCTTCCCTGCATCTAAAATAAGTTCTATTCTACCATTGAAATAATAACGCACACCGCTGGCAGTAGCTAAGATCCTTCTTCCAGAGACATTAGCACTGGTAGCGGTTATCGGAACACCTGTTTTCTCAATTATAGAAGAAATTAACTTGTTCGGCGAAATCCTTATCCCCAACCTGTTAGTCCCTCGCATCAGATGGATAAGCTTCGGATGACTACTTTTAAATATCAAAGTCAGAGGACCAGGCCAGAACTTCTCCATCATCAACCCCCCAACAAGACCTATGTGATCAACATATTCCTCTACCTGTTCCGGATCGTTTATAAATATCGATACAGGATTTTTACTGTCCCTTTTTTTAATCCTGTATATTTTATCAACTGCTTCTTCGTTGAAAGCATCAGCGCCTAACCCGTAAACTGTGTCAGTGGGAAGACCCACTGTTCCCCCCATCTTAATTATCTGTGTTGCCTGCTCCAAAACCTTAGGATCAGGATTTTGGGGATCGATCTTTTTTAACTCAGTTTTTATCATTATCTTTAGCTCTTCCTTTCACCTTAACCACCCAGGACTCGAAATATCCTTTTGACCTAACCACCCTTAAAAACTTCTGTGCATCATCCTCTTTTTCAAAATCTCCCAATCTAACCTTATAATAGGGCGATTCGTATTCCACATAGATATTCTTTTTAAATTTTTCTTTTAATGAATCAGCAATCTGATAAGCCTCCTGAGGAAACTTAGTTGCGAAAACTTGAACTCGATAGAGTGTCTTAAATATTTTTTCAGACTCATCTTTCACCACACCCCTAAAGACGTCCAAGCTATCTTTTTTTGATTTTTCAGAAAAAAGGCTTTTGGTAATTATCGGTTCATCTTTATCCAGACTCCAGGGATCGAAACTTTCCTCAGCCTGAGTCCTGGGGTCTTTTTCTAAGTCTTTTTTTACCTTTGGTCTTATTACTCCACAATTAAAAAAGACGATAAAAAAGACCAAAAGTGAAATGGTGAAGAAAAATTTTTTCATAGATATTTTTCCAGCTCTTTATCCTTGGCAAATTTTTGTAAAAGCTCCCTTACATCCTGAACTTTGGTTTTATGAGCTACAAAAACAATATCATCAGTTTTCACAATCACTAAATCTGAGACCCCTAAGATAGCAATTATTCCATCTGAGTCATTAACAATGGTGGTCTCGTAGGTATTTGAGACAGAGACTTTTCCTAAGATAACGTTGTTATCTCTGTCTTTTTCCTTTATCCTCTCCAAAGCAAGCCAGGAGCCTATGTCATCCCAAACAAGGTCAGCTTTTAAAGTCAGAACATTTTTCGCCTTTTCCAAAACAGCGCAATCTATCGATATGCTCTCAGCCTCGGAATAAAGCTTTTTTTTAGCCTCCTTTTGAGTATCCTTTCCAATATGTTTGGAATAATTTTGGAGCGCCTCATAAACCCGGGGCATATGAAGGCTCAAAACATTAAGTATAGCTTTTGCAGTCCAGACAAACATTCCGCTGTTCCAGAGATGCTTTCTGTCATAATAATATTCCTGTGCAGTTATACGGTCTGGCTTCTCCCTGAATTTGCTTATTCGGTAAATAGGAATATCATCTATTGTATCGAAAAGCTCGGAGAACTCTATGTATCCATAGGCAGTCTCAGCTCGGGTTGGAACAATTCCGAGGGTTAAAAGAAAGTCTCCCTTTTTTACCACATCACAAGCTACCCCAAGAATTTTCTGTAGCTTTTCTTTTGGCTTAATAAAGTGGTCCGAGGAGAGCACCACCATTGTTGCTTCAGGGTCTTTCTTAATAAGATGAACAGCAGCTAATCCTATAGCTAAACATGTGTTTTTACCCTCAGGCTCAACGATTAAATTCTTCTCTTTTAGATAGTTGACATGGTCCAATATGCGATTTTTTATCTCTTCTCCTGTGACCACCACAGTCCTCTCAATTGGTATGAAATCGACTACCCTGTCAATTGTCTCTTGTAGCATAGTCTTATCAGAGGCGATGTGAAGAAGCTGTTTAGGGTGTCTGCTTCTGGACAAAGGCCAGAATCTCTCCCCTTTTCCTCCAGCCAATATCACTGCATAAATCAAGTTTATCCTCCTTAAATGTTTAAAAATTAAAGATATTCATTTTTGGCTTTTTAATATAGGAAAAAATTTATATTAGTCAACTTTTTTTTGCGGAAAAATGTAAAACTTAAAGCGAAATCAAAAAAGATTATAAGTCAAAGTTTTGTTAAATAAGAAATTTATCCCGCAAAAAACTCATCCCTTCCCGCTCGCTGGGGATGTTATCATCCCCAGCTCTTCCCTATTGTGGATGATAACATCCACAAAGAACGAGATATATTACTTTTTGTTCCATACTATCCCCTTTACCCTATTTGCTGTTATAAATTTATAATTCGGCAATTCTTTAGACTTTATATAATTATCGATTTTAGAAAATCGACCCACTTATTTTCCCCTCTCCACAAGTGGAGAGGGGAAAAAGGGGTGAGGATACTCATTCTTTTTTGAGATACTATCCTGTGCCATTCCAATTAAATAATGCAAATTGTCCAGTATGGGAAGGGCTTGTTGAGCCTGGCGAAATCCCCCCGCCTCTGGCGGGGGGGTCTCCTCCCAACCACCAACGGGAGACCACAAGGGTCTCCCCTACGTATTAGGTTTATTTTGTTGGATAAGCAATAGTTAGACCTATATCCAAAGCTTGCCTATTCCTTTTGGATGATAAAATCAAAAGGAACAAAGAATTTGACTATTTCTTGTGGATGATAACATCCACAAAGAACAAAGGATACTTCATAGAGCAGGGAATTTATCCCTGCTCGATAAAAAAAAGGGGGCTGAGTTCTAAAATAAAAAAAGCCCCGCAAATTGCGAGGCTTTAAATCTCCTTTGAAAGAGATTTTATTATCAAGGATTTTTTTCAAAATCTTCTGGCTCTACCAAGCCCAATCCCTTTCCTTCCTCAGTAACGATAGTAGGAGTGACCACTATGACCAGCTCACGTTTGGAGAGCTCGTTGATAGTATATCTGAAAAAATAGCCTAAAAGAGGAATATCTTTCAGAATAGGAATTCCGGTATTGCTCTCCTTTTTCTCCTCAGAGACCAACCCACCTATTATTGCAGGTTGACCATTTTCCACCACAACATTGGTCTCCGCGTTATTGGTGCTGATTATCACCCCGTTAGGATCGAATGAATAGGAGCTACGTTCAGGCATAAGATGCATAAGTATCCTATTCTCAGCGGTGATGTGAGGAGTTACTCTCAGGATAGTTCCAACCTCAACAAAAGTGATCACCACATTGCCAGAGGGGTCGAACTGCTTTATAGGGATTTTTTGCCCCATCTGGATTACAGCTTCTTTGTTGTCCATTGTCGTTATCTCAGGACGAGCTAAAACCCTTGCTTTGTTATCCCTCATTAAAGCAGATATAACTCCATCTAATTCGAATTTTTCCTGAACTGTGCTGTAGGTAAAAACCCCGAAAGGGTCGGATACCCGATCGGCTAACTGATCTATCTGAATATCATGAGTTATCGGATTTTCCGCAGTTCCCCTTTCTTCAGAGGTCAAAAAAGTCCAGTCAATTCCGAGCTCCTGTAAAGCCTTGGTCTCAATCTCCAGAAGCTGGGTTGAGATCTTAATCTGGTCAGTCTCCCGGTCTAAGTTTTCAACCAGACTTTTAGCTTTAGCTATATCCTCTGGAGTATCCGTTATGATCAAAGAATTAGTTCTTTTATCCACGTCAACAAGCCCCCTTGAAGATAGAACTGTTTTAACCGGTTTGATTAGCTCATCAGCAGCAGCGTTTTTAACCGAGATTATCTCGGTTTTCAAAGAGATAAGGCCTTTCTGTTCTGCTAAATGCCTTTGTTTTACTGATTGCTCCTCCATATATTCCTTTAGGGGCAAAACCCGAATGTAACCTGGTTCATCCACTCCTGCAAGAGAATAGGTCTTAAGCACAATATCCAAAGCCTGTTTCCAAGTAACATTTTTCAAATTCAAAGTCACGTTGGCTTTAACCGAGGGTGAGGTCACAATGTTAACATCACCATAATCAGCCAAAAAGGATAACACCGAGTGAATGTCTGCATTTTGCAAAGTTAACGATTTGATAAAGCTCTTTGCTCCCAGATTTGAGCTTAAAAACAAAAGTAAAAAGACAAACAAGCCTACTCTTAAAATCCTTTGGGATACCAAAGATTTTCTTTTATTTTTCTTCTTCATCTCTACCTCTCCATTTTTACTTCTGTGGAAAGTTCTAAAGAAACTGTTCTTGACCAACCATATTCTGTGATCTCAAAAACAATTTTATCTTTGAAAACCTTGAGCACATATCCATTTTTAACTCTATCCCCCTGTTCCAAAATGTATCCGTATCCCTGGTCATCCTCCAATAATGCCTTTAACCCGGATTTATCCTCTAAAACCCCCACCAATTTTAAGCTCTCCACATTAGGCAAAGGAGCCTCTCCAAACTCAAATGATATTTTCTCAGTCAAAGGAACAAAGGGGTCTTTTCTTCCAAAAGAGGAGTAAGTCAAAACCTTTCTTTTTGGGATAGTATCTAATTTAATCTTTTCTTTCTGTTTCACTAAAGTTTCGATAACTAAAAAAGTATCTGGACCAGCGGTCTTTGGAATTGATTTGGTGGTTGTATCTGATTCAGAAACAACAGGTTTTTTTTCAATTTCCTTTTCCCCTGATTTTATTTCCGAAATGCTTTTTTCTTTTTCCCAAGAGGGTAAAACAACCAAATTTGGATTTACAGGCTGAGTGAGCTTTTTTTCTTTGGCTTCTGATTTTTCCTCTGAGATCTTTTTTGCCTTTTCTAATGAGATAGTCTGTTTCTCTGAGGGGATTTTTACCTCAGAAGTTTTTAAAGCTGTCTTTTCTTTTAGCTCGGATTTTGATGAAAAAACCTTTGTTTTCTTTTCAGTAATAGGCTTTTGGGCTTCCATCTTACTTTTTGGTTTCTCCTCAGGAGTTTGAAAGGTTAATTTTTGCTTTTCTCTATGTTGTGAAAAGGCTCGGGTTTCGGTTTCTTCCTTTTTTGATAGCTCAAACTCCGAAGGTTCACAAGTCCAGATTTTGAAAGGCTTATCATCGGAAGAAAAAATCGCAAAAGTAACTTTGCCTTTATCTTTTTCTTCCACTTTATAAATAACCGGCTTTTTCAAATCCAAAACTACCCTGGTGATCTTTTTTGGGGTGACTTGAAATTGACTGGTTCTTATATCCTTAATTACCCCCTCTGGTAAGTTATAAAACCCTTTTTTAGGTAGTTTATGCAAAGCATCGAAAAGGTCGATCACAATTCTTTCAGGTTTACTCTTCTTAGGTGGCTCGATAAAATGCGTGAATTCAAAATCACCATTGGTATGTATGGAGAAATAGGTATAATCCCCTTTTTTTTCAAGGCTAAGATTTTTAACCATACATTCCGCCCACCCTTTTGATGAGAGAATCGCAAAAAGCATAAATGACGATATGATGACAAGAAAGCTTCGTCTTATCAAAAATCTATTTTTATCCATATAAAAGTTCCTCTTAGTCAAAACTCCAATTTCTTAAGTTCCTCCCCCTCTTTTATGCAATAAGTGGAGAGTCTAAAGGATGCTGTAATAGTCCTTTTATCCCTCCCCATATCAGAAGGTAATGCAGTAATAGACACACTTGTGAGATTACTCAGAAAAGGAAAGTCCGCCACATTTGCAAAGAAATCTCCTAACTGATGATAAGAACCCTGTATTTGGACAGAGAAATCGAATACGTTGTAAAAGCTAATTGGCCTGGGTGGTTGCGGTGTTATCTCCAAAATATTAGTCTGGGAGATCTGGGCGGCTGAATGCATCTGATTCAAAAACAAAGGGATCTTCTTTTCCTCAGGCAACAAAAGCTCCACTTTTTTGTAACGTTCAAGAAGTCTTCCGTATTCATCTTTTAGGTTATCTATGCTTTTTGCCTTCATCTCAACATTTTTTAACTCAGTCATAAGGACTTCATATTCGAATCCTTTTTGGGATATCTTTTTGGAATAGCCAGAATAGATTCGCGCATACCAGAAATAAAAGACTAAAAATCCAACTATGACTAAAAGTATGAGCTTTTGTGATTTAGGATCTTTCAGATCCATTTATTCCTCCTCTTTTTGTGCAAAGCTTTTTTCCTTTTCCATATCCTGCACTACTTGGCTTGAGTATAAAAGTTCTGAGTCCAGCTGAAAGATGAAAACTTTCTGTTTTTCCACCTCAACTGCTTTGACAAAAGCAAGCTCTGGGTTACGAAAATAATTTGATTTCAAAAGTCTGATCAAAAAAGTAGCCAAATTATTTATAGAGAAAGCATATCCTTCTATGGTTACTTTCGAGTTTGGTGGTGAAAAAGATGGCTTTTGCTTTAGAGTATCATCCTGAGGAGGCTTTGAACTCGAAGGTGGAGGAGAAGTTTCCTTAAAAGAAGAAAGCCATACATTTTCCGGAACACGCAAACTTAAATCTTCCATAATCTCTATCCAGGTGGAGCGATTTTTATCAAGACTTTCAATAGCAGACATTCTATCTAAAATTTTTTTCTTTATCTCGCCTAAGGCATCAACCAGCTGAATCGTCTCTTTAAGCTGAGATTTTCTTTTTTTTGCTTCAGATATCTTATGCTCGAGGCTTTTAAGTTTTCCCTGTTGAAGAACTGTTAGAAAAATTAAAATTACAAAAACCCCTGCACAGCCAAAAAGAAAATAAAGAGTATTCTTTGTAAGGGCAAAGACCTTTTTTCTTCTTCTAAGCTCTTTGGGAAGTAGGTTAATCTCTATCATATCGAAGATCCTTCGGATTTATTCTACCTTCCTTGAAGCCAGACCCACCGCTACAACTAAAAGAGGTGCAATTTTCTCAGGTTGAATCTCTTTGAATATCTCAGGATCATAATCGATATTACGCAGAGGATTTACGAGCTCCACAGGAACATTTAATTTTGACTGAACGAACTCAGAAAGGCATGGTATCAAAACTCCCCCGCCTGAAAGGACAATCCAGTCCACATTCTGGACTTTGGCTGAGGATTTAAAATAGGAAAAACCCATCTCAAGTCCTGACAGAAGCTCATCAGATGCTCCAATCACCGTCGCTTTTAACATATCCTGGTCAATTGAGCCTTGTATCTCCCCTTTCATTACCTTTAAAGCCATCTCCTGATTTAGACGGAATTCCTTTATTATCGCCTCGTAGATAGCTCGCCCTCCTGATGAAACATCTCTTGCGGAGTGATAAAGGCCATCTTTTAAGAAAATCATATTTGTAGTATCGAACCCAACGTTCAAAAGGGCTATGACCTTAGAAGGGTATGGCTGATAGTTAAGTTCATATGCATTAAAAATGGCAAAAGCATCAGTGTCAACGATAACCGGATTCAATCCACAGTCTGTTATCAAATCGAGATAAATTTTCAGATAATCGTTCCGTGCAGCCACTAAAAGGACATCCATTTTGTTGGTTTCCTCATCGATTTTTATTATCTGGTAGTCGATGGTTACATCCTCAACATCGAATGGGCTTCTCTGCTCCGCTTCAAACAAAATCGCCTGCTCTGCCTCAATCCCTGTTTTTTTATCCATTGTTATTTTATCAGTTATAACGCCATGTCCCGCGATGGAGATCGCTACATCCTTTATTTTCGGGTCAACTTGGTCAACCAGGCTCTGGATATTAAAAATTAAAGCATCCCTATCTTTTATCTCCTCCTCCATCATTGTATCAATAGATATTTCCTTTATCCCTAAAGCTTGAAGAGTATAAGATCCTTCCTTCTTCTCCATCTTTAAAAGCTTAATAGAGCTTGCTCCAATATCCAAACCAGCTACAGTTTTTAGCTTTTTTCTAAGGATCATATTATATTTTAAGGTTTCAAAAGCTCAACTTATAAATATTTAAAAAACTTTTTAATTTCACTAATTCCTTTATCGACTTTTTAATGAAAAAATTGAGGGGAAAGAGAAAAATTTTAGGAAAGTCAAAAAAATTAGTATCCGCTTTTATACATCCTCACCCTTCCGGTAGATGCTAAGACATCGATCATTAAATAATCGTAGACTTCCTCAGAGTATAGGTCAACTGAGCCAGAAGAAGAAGTAGAACCATTAGCTTTGAAAATCACCACGTCATTGTTGAAACTGCTGTAACTGAAATTGATATCACCTGGCAAAGTAAGGGTTTTAATTGTAGAATCACCATAATCGTAAGTCTTAGAACTTAAATTGACCACGTCTTCGAAGAGCACATACTGGTTATTTTCGATGTCGAAATAGACCCCAAATGGCTTTTTCTGAGAGACCGCATACGAACGAGCAAGTCTGAGCTGGGAGATGATATCCCTTCCTGAGGTCTTCATCTTAAGTCTGGTCATCACCTTTCCAAATCTTGGAATGGCAATAGTTAAGATTATCCCAATGATGACTGCGACAATTACCACCTCAATTAAGGTAAACCCTCTTTTATTCATTAAGTTTTTCATCTTCTACCCCTTTTTAAAGCTCCCGCCATGTTCCCGGAACTATTCGATAGGTGTAAACGTTAATCGTTACCCCACCAGGCATCCCTGGAGGGAGGTTCTCAACTATTGCCGGAGTATGGAACAAATCAGGGACGTTGCTAATTGAGAAATAATTTGAGACCATAGCACCAGCCAACTGATTCTGCTTGGCATTGGTTATTTTATATTGGGCGAAAAAGGCACCCATTATATCAAGATGAGCATCTCCAGAACCAGCACCTATATTTAGATCAGTTGCTGAGATAAACCCGATAACATCATCTGTGCAAAACTCTCCCAAGGAGAGAAGGTGGGTGTTGATATCTGTCTTCCCTTGTGAAACCAAGGTTCCTCTTCCGTCGAAGAGAATTGGTATCCTTTTGTCTGGTCCGGCATCCAAGGAGATATTACCAGTCACATAGACTATTCCATCGATAATCAAATTTCCGGCGTCGTCCATAGATATGCTCCCAAAACTATTGGATTGTTCGGGCAAACTCACTCCCGGCTTTAAAGTCAGATCTCCGGATATCACTAAGGCGTTATTATATAGATAATCCAGGTAGGTATCATAGTATGTACCGGTATTGGGATCGGTGTAAGAGTCATAAAGACCCGGCAGAGACATTGCATCACCCAGATCATAGCTTTCGGTAGTTCCATTATCGGAGTAAACTTGAGAGGCACCTTTATTCCCTCCATAACCGTCATTTACATAACATCCATCCATCGTCTCTTTAAATGGCGGTGAACCACCAGGCTGATCAGGAAAACCTATAGTTGCTGCTCCTGAAACGTCAACTCTTCCGTGCTTAACTCTGAGCTCAGCATTCAGAGTTTGAACCACTTCTCCATTAAAGGTCGTAGTATCTATCGCTGGAAGTCTTGATGATAGAGCTGAGTTGATGTTCTCATAATTATTATACATATGTGCAGTTCCGGTTACATCCATAGATAGATCCCATACGCTAAGAATTCCATCATACACTCCATTTCCATTATCATCCCTATATGGTTCAGCCGGATCCCATACTCCGTCTCCATCTTGATCCAAAGTCAAAGGCTCACCCGGCTCCCAGGTTCCGTTCCCGTTTAAATCGTCATATTGGTCCGCATCATCCCAAACTTCATTACCATTCTGGTCGGTGAAAGGCTCACCATCTCCTAAGATATGAGCAGAGCCATGCAAAGATATATTTCCGGCAATAGCATTACCAGCCTGACCGGTTCCGGCAAAGATGATGTTATTCCAGACATTAAGAGGATTTCTCCTTCTTTTGACCACCACCTGAACTGCTCCCTTTCCATCCTGTGACGTTCCTCTGGAGGTCAAGGTCTTAAAAGGAAGTGTCCCGCTGACATCAACGTTGAAGGTTCCGTTCCCTATATTGGGACGGGAGTTAATAACTGCCTCTAAAGAGTCGTTATTCAGCATATCAGCGTTGTCCTTCAAAGCCCTCATCGCCCACTCCAGCCCAGCCTCAGCCACATAAAATGCCGACGTCTTCTGCTTCTGGTTCTGGGCGATGTCCATATCATTAAGCGAGGTGGTAACTGCCCCTATGAATACAAAGGTCAGCATAATCATCACTAACAAAGCTAAAAGCAAGGCAGAGCCTTTTTTTTCTTTTAAAATTCTTTTCATCTCTTCACCTCTTAAAATATTTTAAACTCTGTTCCTGACCTCAGCTTTTGATACCAAGGTTCTTCTTCTATACTTATCCCCGGTATATTGGGGGTCTTTTCTCTGCTCCCTGGCAACAATCGTTAGGGTGATAAGCTTATCGTTTTGCTGAAAAGTAAGCGATTCGATATTCTCCGCAAATATCGTGGGATAATCTGAATTGACCCTTTTCATCAGGTTGGGGTGGAGGCTGTCAACCCAGGAAACGTAATAGCTTATCGTATCTATCTTTATTGAATCTTTGTAAAAAATCGTAATCGAATCAGAGCCCACTAATATGGTAGGGTGACCAGCAGGAACACCAAAGCCGGCTTTTCTTATATTGGTGGTGATCTCGTCCAAAGCCACTCTAACATTCTGTTGCATATCTGATATGTCCTCCTGTACCAGCCATTGGTTGTGCTGGACCACGTAGAATTCCAAAGCTGCTGTGCCGACCACCAGGGTAAGAAGCGCAGCTATTAAAATTTCGATTAAGGTTACCCCTTTTTGGGAAAGAATTCTTGATTTCATATTCTACCTCTTCATTTTATATGAATAATAACTCACTTGCCTGTTTAAGTTCTTCTGATCGACCCAGGATACTTCCACCTTAATCTTGTATACACCGGGCGGAATCAAAGAATCGGTGGCGCTATCGTTTACCCACGTCTCTCTGGTAAAACCGCCGTACAGGTTTGTATTGATACTATGCCAGGGCAAAGGACTTATCTCATCCAAACTTTTTAACTGCTCAATCTGCTCTTGAGCTATTGCGTTAGCAACTGTTAACTCATTGGAGTAAGAGTTTCCATACATCGATATAACTATCAACGGGGCTAAAGCCAAAATCCCGAATGCTAAAATCACCATAGAGACCATTACCTCCAGGATGGTGATTCCTCCATTTTTGCTCTGTAAAAACCTTTTTATCATCTTCTCTCCTTTAAGTCTCATTACTAATTTTCAGACCAACTTTTAATATGAGCAACCATTATGCCGACTTTAAAAACTTTTTTTATCTTAACTTCGCCAAGCTAATATCTTACAATAAAATAAGTTGCCCACACAAGCTGAGTATAGGAGATTTGGTTTTTGGTATTAAAAGAGAGTTTCAAATAAAGAATGGAAAAAAAACTATAAACTATTGGAGTTCTCCCATATTGCACTTAATCTTTCAAAAATGAACTTTGTTGGAAAAGTTTTTAAAAGGGGGAAATATATCTGAGAAAGATCAATACTCCATTTTATACCTTTTCATTTTCTCGAAAAGGGTGGTATAATCGATCTTTAAAATCTGAGCTGCTTTTCTTTTGTTTCCTCTGGTCTCATTCAGTATTCTTTGGATAAAAGCTTTTTCTGCCTTAGCTTGAGCATGTTGACCAACCTCTTTTAATCCAGCCCCCTCCCTCAATCTTATCTCATTGTTGTCCTGAATTCTTATGGCAAGATGTTCTGGCAAAATCTTTTTCCCCTCACACAAAATGATAGCTCTCTCAATTGTATTTTCCAGCTCCCTCACATTTCCAGGCCAATGGTATCTCTCCAAAAGTTTTGCTGCCTCTTTAGATAAAGATTTTTCCGGCTTTTTCATCTCCTTACAATATTTCTGAATGAAATAGGAAGCTAAATTTTGGATATCCTCATGCCTTTCCCTTAAAGGGGGAATATTAATGGGAAAAACAGATAATCTGTAAAAGAGATCTTCCCTGAAAGCTTTTTTTTCTATTGCTTTTCTTAAATCTACATTTGAGGCAGCGATAACTCTAACATCAACAGTTATAGTCTTAGTGCCACCTAAGCGTTCAAAACTTCTCTCCTGTAATACTCTTAAAAGTTTAGCTTGAAGGGCAATATCCAGATCCCCAACCTCATCCAAAAAGATTGTTCCTCTATCTGCGATCTCGAACTTACCCATCTTCCTTGCAACTGAGCCGGTATAGGCTCCTCTTTCAGACCCGAAAAGCTCATTTTCCAAAAGCTCTCTCGGTATAGCAGCGCAGTTTATAGTTATATAAGGTTCGTTTTTCCTTTTTGATAAATTATGGATAGCCCGGCCCAGAAGCTCCTTGCCTGTGCCTGATTCTCCTGATAACAACACTGTTGTATCTGATAGAGCAACCTTTCTTACCAGTCCCATTACCTCTTTCATCTTCCTACTTTTGCCAATGATTTCAGCATAACCTAAATTATGTGCCAATTCCTCTCTTAAAAGGACATTCTCAGCCAAAAGTCTTCGATTCTCCAGAGCTCTCCTTATCAAAACACACAAATGGTCCGGATCAAAGGGCTTAGCCAAATAATCGAACGCCCCTTTTTTCATCGCCTGCACCGCGGTCTCAATTGTCCCATATGCGGTCATAACAATTACCGCGATTTCAGGATCAAGGTCTTTTAAAGAGGACAGGACCTCAAGACCATCCATTTGGGGAAGCTTAAGATCTGTTAAAACCAAATCGAATCTTTTCTCCTTAGCTTTTTCAAGACAAATTTTACCATCCTTAGCCACATCCACCTCAAACCCCTCATTCTCTAAGGTTTTGGAAAGCATTTCTCTTACACTCTCTTTATCGTCAACAACTAAAACAGATGGCATATGATCTCCTTTTGTATTAACTCACCATACTATTATCGGAAAAAGCTGAAATAGTTAAATAAAAACATGATATTTTCTGTGTATAAAATAAGAACAAATCTTACTCAATCCTTTAGGAAATGTAGGTCAAGTGTGCCCGCGCTAAAAGCAGGGACACTCGACAAAACATAGAAGGGGCAGCCAAGTATTGATATGAAAGTTCGTCAAGGGTGCTCTCACCCTTGACCGAGAAGGCGGGGTAGGGTACCCCGCCTAAACTTATGCAACTTTTGTTCTTTTTGGATGTTGTCATCCACAAGAAATAATCTCTTCTGTTCGGTCAGGGGTTGAACCCCTGTCCGAGCTGGGTAGGGGCGGAGAAACTATTAATTATGAACTATCTGCAGTAGGTCGATTTTCTAAAATTGAGAATTATCTATAAAGATGGATCACCAGTAAAACTTCTAAATGAATCAAAAGAAAATAATTATCCACTAGAGATTTTTAATTTGACTCCTGTGCTTTTAGATGATTATATTAATAAAGTACCTAAATACAATCTACCTGACTCGCTCAAAAAAAATTAAATTTTGTTGTTGACATTTCATCTAATTCATTTTATATATTTTTTACCTTGTGATAAAAGTAACAAAGAGCCTCAAAAGAAAGGATAAAGTTATGTTTCCAAAAAAAAATCAAAAAAGTTAGGTTAGGATTTTGTAAGTCTTTTAACCTAAATAATTAACTTATAAAAAGGAGCAAAGTTTTATGAATCAAAAAACATCTTTTTCTTCTGCATATGGATGGTTTATCCAAAGAATTACCGGGATTTTATTAGCCTTTTTTCTCATAGTTCATATTAACATCTTACATTTTGGAGAGAAATTCTTTATCGATTTCAATATGGTAACTGAGCGCCTTCAAGGCTCTTTCTGGTGGGGAATCTTTTACATCATATTCATACCAGTAGTTTTGTTCCACGCTTTAAATGGCGTCTGGGGATTGGTCCAGGATTACAGACCGAGCTCAGGACTTCAGAAAACTGTAAAAGCATTTTTCTGGACATTGGGGATCGTAGCCACATTTTATGGAATTTTGGCGATAACGACATTTTTATAAAAAGGAGTAAACTATGTATGAAAAGAAATCCGGGATAATAAAATATTATTTCGATGAATGGGGTCTGAACAAAAACATCGGAACTTTCTCCTGGCTTTTGCACAGGTTAACCGGTATGATTTTAGCCTTGTATCTTTTCGCTCATATAATTGTAGTTAGCTCTGGCTTGTGGGGCCCTGAGTCCTTTAACACTTGGCTTAAAGTTGTGCAGACTCCTTTAACCCATTTTCTTGAGATTTTCCTTTTAGCTTGTATAGCCCTTCATCTATTAAATGGGCTTAGAATTATTTTAACTGACCTTCTGTTTGTCACAAAACAACATAAGGCGATCTTTTGGGTAGCAGGAGCTATTTTTGTTTTGTTTATGATTGTAACCCTTTCAGTATTTTTACCCAGAGTATTTTCACATTAAAAAGAAGAGGAGGATATGTTATTCCATGAAGTTTTAATTATTGGTGGTGGTCTGGCAGGTCTGAGAGCAGCCATAGAGGTGGCTGAGATGGGTCGGGATGTGGCTGTTGTATCGAAGATTCATCCGATGCGGTCCCATTCCGGTGAAGCTCAGGGTGGTATCAACGCTTCTTTAGCCAATGTTGAAAAAGGTAAGGAGGATTCGAAAGAGAAACACTGGTATGATACTGTAAAAGGGAGCGATTTTCTTGCAGACCAGGATGCTTCTGAGATTTTGACTGCACAAGCCCCGGAAGTTATCTTTGAGATGGAGCACTGGGGATGTCCTTTTTCCCGGACCCCAGAGGGGAAAATTGCCCAGCGTCCTTTTGGAGGAGCTGGTTTACCAAGAACCTGTTATGCTGCTGATAAGACCGGGCTTTATCTTCTCCAGACTGTCTGGGAGCAAAATATCAAACACAATGTAAAAGTCTATGAGGAATGGGTTGTTTTAGGTCTGGCTACCGAAGATGGGAAATGCTGTGGAGTTGTCTCGATGGATTTTCTCTCCGGTGAACTTATTGCTATTGGAGCTAACGCGGTCATCTTCGCCACTGGAGGAATCGGTAGAATTTATGCTAATACCACTAATGCTATAACTAATACAGGCTTGGCAATTTCCATTCCATACTGGGTCGGAGTTCCTTTGAAAGACATGGAATTTATCCAGTTCCATCCAACTTCTTTAGCCCGAACCCATATTCTCATGACTGAGGGATGTAGAGGGGAAGGTGGTTATCTAAGAAATAAGGATGGCGAACGCTTCATGAGCAGATACGTTTCAGAAAAAGTAATGGAGTTGGGTCCCAGAGATATCGTTGCTCGCTCTATTCAAACTGAGATAAATGAGGGAAGGGGATTTCCGGATGGAACAGTGCATTTGGATCTCACACATCTTGGAGCAAAAAAGATTCTGGAAAGACTCCCTGGTATAAGGGATATATGCATGAATTTCATCGGAATTGACCCGATCTATGAACCCATTCCCATAACTCCAGGGATGCACTATATAATGGGTGGAATTGAGACAGATAAGGATGGACAGACTCCTATGGAGGGCTTCTTAGCTGCTGGTGAGTGCGCATGTATTAGCACTCACGGGGCAAACCGACTTGGAGGAAACTCCCTTCTGGAAACTGTGGTTTTCGGTGAAAGAGCAGGAAAAAAAGCAGGAGAATATGTTAAGGATAAGGACAAAAAGACCAAAACGAAAGCTTTAGAAGATGCGCTGAAAAGAGAACAGGATACAATTGAAAAATTCAGAAAAGGTGGTGGAGAGGAAAATCCTTATAAGATAAAAGACGAATTGGCTAAATTGATGGTGAAAAGGTTTGGGCTTTTCCGCCAAGAGAAGGATATGAAAACTGGCCTTGAGGAGATAAGGAAATTAAAGGAAAGATTCAAAAAGATAAGACCAGTTTTTGGAGGAAAGGTGTTCAACTTAGACCTTTTGAGTTTTTATGAAATAAAGGCAAATCTCGATGCTGCAGAAGCAGAAGCGGTCTCAGCTATTGCTCGAAAGGAGACCAGAGGCTCTCATTATAGAACGGATTTCAATAAAAGGGATGATGAAAACTGGCTTAAGCATACCCTCGCCACCTATACCCCTGAGGGACCAAAGCTTTCTTATAAGCCTGTAACAATAACAAAATTTCAGCCAGAGGTAAGAAAATATTAAAAGGAGAAAAATATGGTTGAGTTCAGAGTTTTCAGATTTGACCCAGAAAAAAATAAAGAGCCTGAGTTCCAATCCTATGAATTTGATCCTTATAAGGGAATGACTATCCTGGAAGGGCTATACTACATTCTTGAGAATTTGGACAGCTCCTTGGCATTCCGTTCATCCTGTAGAGAAGCGGTGTGCGGCTCCTGTGCTATGCATATTAATGGGATATATCGTCTTGCTTGCAAAACCCAGATAGAGATTTTGAAATCACCGATAACCATAAGACCACTTTCACATCTTCCGGTGATAAAAGACCTGGTAGTAGATTTGACTCCATTTTTCAATCATTTCAAGGAGATAAAACCTTATTTAATCCCAAAGGAGTCTCCTCCTGAAAAAGAGTATATTCAATCGGTTAAGGAACGTGAGAAGATAAATGATTGGTTAGATTGCATCTTATGTGGAGCCTGCTATGGTTCCTGCCCTGTATGCGCTCAGGATGATAAATATTTAGGACCCCATGCCCTTCTGAAAGCTTTACGCTTTGTTGATGATTCCCGTGATGGCGGGGCAAAGGAGAGAATAGCTTTTGTCACTCAGAACTCCGGGGTTTTCCGCTGCCATACCATTTTCAACTGCAGGGAGGTCTGCCCCAAGGACTTAGACCCGACCAAAGCTATTGCCAAGCTGAAGCTGAAGGCGGTTTTTAAGAAATTTTAACTTAAGAAAACAGTAGACAGAAAACGGTAAACAGTGAACAGAGGTGATAGGTTGTGGGTGATAGGTGGTAGGTAGTAGGTAATAGGTTGTAGAAAATTATCTGCTGAGGATATTTACAGCACTTGAGAAGACACCAGCCTTTGTTCCTTGGGGATGTTATCATCCCCAACTAACTAATCTTTATGGTGTGTCAGAACCCCAGTCCTGACACATTTTTAAGCGTCAGCCTGCCCGGCCAGGGGAGTAGAGCTCCTAACGCAACTATTTAAAGTTTTTCATCCTTCTTAAAATAAATGCAAACCAATAGGTTAATTCAACGTAAATTTAGCTTGCATAATAAATTTTATTTATTATATTCCGAACTGTAAAGTAAAAGGTTAAAATTCGAAGAGTGCTTCGCAAATGTTTGAGCAACTAACAGAAAGATTTGAAACTCTTTTCAAAAAGCTTAAAGGACTGGGAAAGCTTACAGAGTCTAATATACAAGACGCTTTAAAAGACGTGAGAAGGACTTTGCTCGAGGCGGATGTTAATTATAAAGTGGTTAAAAACTTTACTGAAAATGTTAAAAAGAAAGCTTTAGGAGAAAAAGTTCTTTCAAGCATCACCCCTGGTCAGCAGTTTATTAAAATCGTTCATGATGAGCTTACCTCTCTTTTAGGTGCAGAATCTCAAGAGGTGAAATTCTCATCCTCCCCCCCTACAATCTGGATGTTAGTAGGATTGCAAGGGTCAGGTAAAACCACCGCTTGTGGAAAACTGGCTAAATACTTCAGGAAAAAAGGTAAAAGACCGCTTCTGGTAGCAGCGGATATAAAAAGACCTGCAGCAGTTCAACAGCTTATAATATTAGGAAGAAACCTAAATATCCCAGTATTTTCAGACTCAAAAAAGCTTTGGCAAAATCCTGAGAAAATCTGTGAACAGGCAAAAAAGAAAGCAACAGATGATGATTTTGACCTTTTGATAATCGACACCGCAGGAAGATTACATATAGATAAAGACCTTATGGATAAGCTTCAAAGTGTCAAAAAAAAGATAAAACCTCATGAGGTTATTTTGGTAGCTGATGCTATGACCGGACAGGATGCTGTTAACATCGCTTCGTCTTTTGAGAATGAGGTCGGCTTGGATGGGATTTTTCTTACAAAAATGGACGGTGATGCCAGAGGTGGTGCAGCTTTATCTATAAAGGCTGTCTGCGGAAAGCCGATTAAGTTCATAGGAGTAGGGGAAAATTTAGATGCCCTGGAGCTTTTTTACCCTGATAGAATGGCTTCAAGGATTTTAGGGATGGGGGATGTGGTCTCTCTGGTGGAGAAGGCCCAGGAGACGATAAGCTTAGAGGAAGCACAAAAATTAGAAAAAAAGCTAAGAGAACAAAGATATACTCTAAAGGATTTTTACGATCAGCTCCAGCAGATTAAAAAAATGGGATCTTTGGATTCCATCTTAGGAATGATTCCAAATTTGGGAACAAAAGCTTTAAAAGGGCTTTCTTTTGATGAAAAAGACTTGACAAAAGTCGAAGCTATGATAAATTCTATGACAAAAAAGGAAAAGGAAAGACCTGAGATTATCGATGGTTCGAGGAGAAGAAGGATAGCACAAGGCAGCGGAACTTCAGCCCAGGATGTCAACAAGCTTTTGAAACAGTTTTCAATGATGCAGAAGATGGTGAAAAAATTAAACAGACCGGATCTAAAATCTTTAGGAAAAGGGTTGTTTACTTCTTAGAAAACAGGAGACAAGATGGCAGTTAAGATAAGGCTCCGAAGGATGGGGAAAAAGAAAAAGGCGTTCTTCAGGCTTGTTGCCGCAGATTCGAGGATGCCGAGAGATGGAAGGTTCATTGAGATTTTAGGCTATTATCATCCTTCAAATAATCCAGCTACCATTAAGGTGAAAGAAGAGCGGTTATTTTTCTGGTTGGAAAATGGCGCTATTCCAACGGAGACAGTCAATGCCCTTTTTAAACAAATAGGACTCTACAAAAAGTGGGAGAAAAAAAAGAAAGGTGAGGATGTCTCCAAAATAGAGCTTTTAACCCAGATAAAGGAGAGAAAGAAAAAGAAGAAAAAGAAAAAAGCTGCTAAGCTAGAGGAAGAGAAAAAACCAGAGGAGAAGGAGGTAAAGAATTCAAAATCTGAAAAAAAAGAAGAGGACAAAAGTTCACAGGAGACAAAAGACGCAGGGTCTGAAAAACCAAATAGTTAACCGTTATCCTGAAGGAGGTGCAAGATGAAAAAGTGGATCGAAGCCATTGTTAGGGAGCTGGTTGATAATCCAGATGAGGTGAAGATAACCGAGGTGGAGGGTGAGAGAACCACCGTGTTTGAGCTCAGAGTAGGTTCTGGAGATCTTGGTAAGGTGATTGGAAAGCGGGGAAAAACCGCCGGCGCTATCCGCACTCTGCTTTCAGCAGCTTCTGCCAAAAAAGGCAAAAGAGCGATGCTTGAGATCTTAGAGTAGTCCCGGTTATGGGAATG
Source organism: Candidatus Zixiibacteriota bacterium (assembly GCA_030615745.1). GTDB lineage: Bacteria > Zixibacteria > MSB-5A5 > MSB-5A5 > SM23-73-2 > SM23-73-2. Next base: position 28,063 of record JAUWYR010000022.1, read on the forward strand.
GTAACCATCGGAAAAATCTCCAGAACAAGGGGAATTAGAGGGGAGATGGTTGTCATTCCCTTGACCGATGATCCCAATCGCTTTTTTACACTTGAGGAGGTTTGTGTAGAAAAAGAAGGGAATAAAAGAGTTTTTAAGATCAAATGTGTAAAAAAATTTAAGAAAAAAATATTTATTTCTTTCGAAGGAATAGACTCACCAGAGGCTGCTAAGGCTCTGGTGGGTGCATTTTTAGAGATAGAAAAAAGAAATCTTCTTCCTTTACCTGAGGGGAGATATTACATTTTTGAAATCATCGGATTGAAGGTGAAAACAGAGTCCGGGGAGATTCTTGGTGAGGTGAAAGAGGTGCTCTCCTTTCCAGCAAACGATGTATATGTGGTGAAAAAGGATAAAAAGGAGTACAACATTCCAGCTATAAAAGAGGTGATAAAAAAAATCGATTTGGGGGAAAAGCTAATCATAATAAAGCCATTAGAAGGGCTTTTAGAATAAAAAGATGAAAGTCGATATTTTGACCATCTTCCCCGATTTTTTTTCGAGCCCTTTGGATTCAAGTATTTTAAAAAGGGCTAAAGATTGTGGAAAAGTCAAAATGAATGTTGTGAATTTAAGAGATTTTGCTTCTGATAAACATAAAAGCACAGATGATACCCCTTTTGGAGGGGGAGCAGGGATGGTTTTGATGGTGGAGCCATTGTATAAGGCACTTGAGTCAGTGGTTGAAAAAAAAGATGAGAAAATCATAATGACTTCCGCTTTCGGAAAAAGATTCTCCCAAGATATGGCAAAAAAATTTTCGACTCTAAAACATCTGATCTTAATATGTGGCCATTACAAAGGTGTTGATGAGAGGATAAAAGAGTTGTTTACAATGGAGGAGGTCTCCGTAGGCGATTATGTTCTTTCTGGAGGGGAGTTTGCCTCTTTGGTGATACTGGATGCAGTAGTCAGGTTGATTCCGGGTGTATTGGGTAACTTTGACTCAGCAATAACAGATTCTTTTTATGAGGGGATTTTAGGTTATCCCCAATACACCAGACCAGCTGAGTTTATGGGCTTGAAGGTTCCGGAGGTTTTGCTTTCCGGAAACCACGAGAAGATAAGGTTATGGAGAAAAAAAGAGGCTTTGAAAAAGACTTTTTTAAACCGTCCAGACCTATTGGATAAAAAAGAGCTTTCAGATGAGGACAAAAAGCTTTTACAAGAGATCCAAAAATCCGAAGGACTCATAGAAAAGGATGTGAGCTAAGATGGATTCAATCTCTAAAATAGAATCTAAACATATCAAAAAAAGGATTCCAAAGTTTTCAGCAGGGGATACGGTCAAAGTATATGTTAAGATAAAAGAGGGAGACAAAGAGAGGTCCCAGGTCTTTGAGGGTGTGGTGTTACAGCGTCGTGGAGAGGGGACCGGAAAAACTTTCACGGTAAGGAAAGTTTCCGCAGGAATTGGTGTAGAAAGGATCTTCGCTCTTCATTCACCTAACGTATCAAAAATCCAAGTGGTGAAAAGGGGAAAAGTAAGACGGGCAAAGATTTTCTATCTTCGCAAGCTTATGGGAAAATCTGCTAAGATTGAAGAGGATAAGAAAAAGCTTATAGAGGAAGAGGAAGAGGAAGAGGAAAAGAAGGAAGAAGTTAAGCAAGAGACGAAAGAGGAAAAGAAAGTAAAAGAAGAGAAGAAGGAAGAAGTAAAGAAGGAAGTTAAACAAAAAGAACCAAAAGGCGAAGTTAAGAAAGAAGCGAAAGAAGAAAAGACTGAAAAAGAGAAGAAAGAACCAAAAGGTTGATTGTTTTAAAAAAGCGCCTTGTGATGCATTGGCAATAGGGAATGTCTATCCTATAAGTAAGTATAAACACAAACCAGTTCTATATTCTTTTTTATACTTTATAAGAAAACATTGTAGGTACAGATTTATCTGTGCTTTAATTTTTGTGCACGAATTAATTCGTGCCTCAAACTGATTTTAAAAATTGGGAGTGTAAACCTTTAGGTTTACCAATAAAGCTGAAGTCGAAGACCTTGACGGCTTTACACTCCAGAAGTTCCATTGATGCATCCCGCCTTTGGTGGGATGCTATTTAGCTTCGAGAATTCTTCCGCCTTTTGCGGAATCTTGAGACTATTCCCGAAGCATCCAAATTTATTTACTCCTTATTAACCATTCAAAATGAAAAGTTTGTCTACCTAATCCGCTTGATTTTTGGCTTTGTTTTACTTATTTTAAAATAAATTGCCGATATTTAAATAATAATTTTTGCAATTATTATGTTTTCGAAAATCCCAAAAAAAATTACTTACCTTCTTATCTTAAGTATTATCCTTCTTTTCACTTTTACTACAAAAGTCTCCGCTCAACAAAAAGAGGAGATAATTGAGCTTCTGCATGCAGACAGCTCACATTGGAATTTAGAAGAAGACAACATTATAATAAGTCTTTTCGGTAATGTTAGATTCAAACACGGAAGTACTTTTTTGAACTCCGATAGGGCTATATGGTATAAGACCGCAGGACAGATTGTCTTTTTGGGGAAAGTCAAAATCGAAGATGAAGATATATTTCTTTTTGCCCAGAAACTAACCTATTATCAGAGAATAAAAAAAGTTGTTGCGGAAAACAAAGTAAAACTTTTAAGCAAAAAAGAAGATATTATCATAACCGGAGAAAGGGGAGAATACGATAGAGAGAAAAAATATGTGATATTTATCCAGTCTCCGAAACTTGAGATTCATCCTGAAAAACCGGATTCAACAATCACTGTAAGTGCTGACACTATGGAGTATTTCATCGATCAAAAAAAAGGTGTTGCCAAGAAAGAAGTTCATATAAAAAAGGGGGATATGGATGCCTATTGTGGTTTAGCTGAGCTTTTTCGCCAGGATGAAGAGGACCGAGTCTTTTTAAAAGAAAATCCTTTTGCTTTTCAGAAGCAAAATGAAATCTCTGGGAATCTGATGGAGCTTTTATTTAAAAAAAGGCTTTTAGAAAAGATTATAGTTAACGGTAAAGCCAAAGCTTCTCAAAAAGAAGATACTCTGGGCACAAAATCTGAAAGCTATGTAACAGGAGAAAAAATCTGTTTTCTTCTGAAAGATGAGAATTTAGAAGAGGTGGAGGTGGAAGGCAATGCCACAAGCCTTTATATCCCCTCATCTGAGGATACTACCAAAAAAATAAGAAATGAAGCCTCAGGAGATACAATCAGCTTGTTTTTAGAGAAAAATCAACTCAAGAAAGTTTTGATCCAGGGTGGTGCTATAGGCACATATTACCAGACTTACCCTCCAAATCCAAATGATAGTCTTTTTATCACAGATACAATAAGATATTCAGCGGAAAAAATTGACTACCTTGTAGATGATAGTTTAATCATACTTGAAAATCACTGTAAGTTAAAGTTTGAAACTATGTCTCTGGATGCAGGGAAAGTTGAATTTTACACCAGCAAGGAGATCTTGATTGCTCAGGGAATACTAAAGGAAGTGGGTGAGGGGAAAAAGTTGTGCCAAATTCCTGTTTTAAAAGACCGAGAAGAGGAGATCACAGGAGAAAGAATGGTTTATAATATAAAGACAAGAAGGGGGAAAATCGATGTGGGTAAAACAGAGTTTCAAAAGGGATTATACTACGGTCAAAAATTAAGAAAAGTTGACCAGGAAACCATCTTAGCAGATAAAGGAATATATACCACCTGCGACCTTGAAAACCCACATTATCACTTTTTTTCAAGTAAAATGAAAATCATTCCTGAGGATAAAGTCATTGCAAAGCCGATAATTTTATATATAAAGGATATTCCAATAGCAACGATTCCATTTTATGTTTTTCCAATTAAACCTGGGAGGCACTCCGGTTTTCTAACCTTTGAATTAGGGAGTTTTGAAGCAAATGATAGGTTCATTAGAAATTTAGGATATTATTGGGCAGCATCTGATTATTGGGATGTTCAGGGTGCTTTTGATCTTTATGAGAACTCAGGATGGATAATAAAAGGCTTTTTAAGATATGCCAAAAGGTATTTTTTCAATGGAACCATCGCAGGCTCATATAATCGAAAATCCCAATGGACAGGATTTTACAAGAGCAAAACAACAAGGTGGGACATTCTTTTCAGGCATTCCCAGACAATTTCACCTTCAACTCGACTTTCCGCAAAAGGTCAATTTTTAAGCGATAAAAATTATTATAAAATCTTTAGCTTTGATCCAAGAGAAAGGAGAAACAGAAGCCTGCATTCCCAGGCAAACCTATCTACCAGATGGAAAAATGCGGGGATGTATATCGCTGTTGACAGAAGTGTAAATCTTGATACTGATACAAAAGTTGATAAATTGCCAACTTTAACATTAACCCTACCAGCTTTCCGCCCGTTCGGCTATCCAGAAAAAGGAGAGAGCTCAAGATGGTATCAATCTCTATATCTGAAAGTTGGCTCAGATTTTTTAAATTATAGCTACAAAAAAGAAGAAATCCAGAGAAAAAAATATGTGACCTTGAATAATAGAGTTAATTTACAATTTCCACAAAAGCTTTTCGGCTCGGTTTCTCTTTCCCCAAATTTTAACTACCGCGAGACCTGGTATTTCATACCTGAAACGGATATGAGCAAAGACGAAAATATAAAGGCTAACTCTCTTTGTCGCAGGGGGATTCCATCTTTAAGTTTAAATGCTAATACCAAACTTTATGGTACTTTTTATCCTAAAATTGGCCCGATAACCGGATTCAGGCATGTTGTCACCCCAACTTTTAGCTTTATCTGGAAACCAGAGATTAAAAAACATGATAAGCTTTTATTTTATACTGGCAAAGGTAGCGCAGGGGGAAAACAAAGGACCCTTTCTTTTAGTCTATCCAATATTTTCTGGATGAAAACTGAAAAGGATAAAAAAGAAAAAAAGTTTGCGCTTTTTGATTTAAGCACTCACGTAAATTATAACTTCGTTGCTAAGACAAGAAAGCTTTCGACCTTACGCTCGGTGTTAAGATCTTATGCCATACCAAACGTTGATATTTACTTGAGTGCAACTCACGATTTCTATGATGAAAAAACGAACGAGATCAAAATGAAGCCCCCACGGCTTTTGAATTTCAGCATAAACACAAACATCAATCTTTCCGGAAAAGCTTTTCCATCAACTTCTGCTGTGGCAGATACCGAAACAGTATCAGCATCAAGAGCACAAAGCAAAAGTTGGGGACTGAGAATCTCTCACAGATATTCTGAGAGAAGAGTCTATGGAGGTGTAATTAAAAATCAGTGGGCAAGCATTTCAACAGGTTTTTGGCTCACATCAAATTGGCATTTAAACTACGTGAACAGATACGATTTCGTGCAAAAGAAGATAACCGAGCGGTCTTTTGAACTTTATCGTGACCTTCACTGCTGGGAAGCAAGATTTAGCTGGGTCTTGCAAGGTTATCGCTCAGGTTACTATTTCAAGATCAACATAAAATCTCTGCCAGAGGTCAAAATTGAGAAATCCAGAGGAGGCTTAAGGGATATTTTCTTCTGAGTTTCAAAAACCTTTAATTTTTAAGCTTTTGAGCAAAATTTTTTAAAAAAGTTCTTGACAAACCTGCTAAAACATTATATTTTTTCAAATGTTAACAAAAAACCTAAAACCTTAAAACCAAAAGGAGAGGTGGTGAGTAAATGACGAAAGAGGAACTGGTAGCCAAAATCGCAAAGGACACAAAGGTAACTAAAGCCCAGGCAACTAGGGCTTTGAACTCAATGCTGGATGGTATTACCGGCTCTCTCAAAAGAGGGAGAAAGGTTAGCTTTGTGGGCTTTGGCACTTTCTCAGTGAGCAAAAGAAAGGCACGCATGGGCAGAAATCCTCAGACTGGCGAGACCATAAGAATTCCTGCTGCCAAAGTGCCGAAGTTCAAAGCAGGGAAGTCTCTGAAAGAAGCTGTGAGATAGGACGCTTTGAGTTTTCAAAAAAGCCTCGTATTTTGCGAGGCTTTTTTTGTTATTGTTGTCGCTAAATTTATAATTCGGCAAAGATTTGCTGCATTGAAAATATAGCAACAACGTATAAAAAGAGTCGCTTGATCGAAAATATAAAAGTGTATCTTTTGTATCTGGTATCTACAAATAATGGCAATTTACTCATTGACAAAAAAGGAATTTTCGTTATTTTATAATAAAAGAAGCTTTCACCGATTGGAGGAATTATGAAAAAACTCACATTCTTTTTTTTATTTTTAGCATTTTTCTCCTTCCCTTTCAACATTTTCTCCTTTGAACTTTCCCACACCCTAAATTTTGATTCAGAATCTTTGACCTTCGAGAAATTGAAAGGATATGACCTTGTGAAGCTAAAAGATTCTCATCTGATGTATAACGCTGGTGAACCTGCTTTACCGGTTAAGAATATTTATCTTTTTGTGCCTGAGAATGCAGAAGTTATTGGTCTGGAAATCAAAAATGTTATCAAAGAGAAGTTACCTGAAAAATATCTGATCTTTCCAGCTCAACCTGCACAGCCTCTGATAAAATCTCAGGATAAAGTTCCTTTTGTCTCACCAAAACAAGTTGTGTATTCATCTTCTGTTCCGTATCCAGAAGCTCCTCTGAAATACATAAGAACCGGCTCTTTGGGTGGAAGAAAAATCGCTGTTTTACAAGTTTTTCCTTTAGTTTGGATACCAAAGGAGAAAAGCCTGTATTTTTATAAAGAGATTGAATTTGAGTTAAAATACGAACTCGAAGATATCCAAAGGATTGATAGAAAAAGTCTTATTCCACCCTCCAGAACTTCAAAAACTCAAGCAATATATGACCAGATAATAGAAAAACTGGTTGAAAACCCTTCTGATTTAACTTTTCAATCACAGACTACAAACCAAATCGGAGGCGGGGTTGAGTGGGAGTATCTTATCATTACTCATCAGGATTTCGACACCACTTTTAAAAGGTTAGCTGACTGGAAAAAGAAAAAGGGGATCCGTTACCGGATTAGAACCACTCAATGGATCCAGAGCAACTATTCTGGATATGATCTGGCTGAAAAGATCAGAAATTACATAAAGACAGCCTATCAGGATTCCGGATGCGTGTGGGTTCTTTTAGGAGGAGATACAGGAGTCATTCCGGCGAGAATCGCACATATTGAGATGCAAAGCATAACTGAGGATATTCCATCTGACTTCTACTATGCTGATCTGGATGGTAGCTGGGATTATGACGGAGACTATGTCTATGGAGAATTAGAAGACAGTTTAGACCTTTTTCCGGATGTGTTTGTTGGAAGAGCGCCAGCCAGCTCTATTGAGCAGGCACAAACATTTATAAACAAGGTATTAACCTATGAAAAAAATCCTCCAACCGACTACCAGAAAAAGATTTTGTTTTTTGCAGAATACGCTGACCCAGAGACAGATGATGGAATAGCAAAGGATATGATAGATTATTATTTTGTCCCTCCAGATTTTGACCCAATAGCTAAGTTATATGAAAGGGATGGAAATGAAAGCGCAGAGGCGGTGTTAGATTCAATGGACGTAGGATTTAATTTTTTAAATCACAACGGTCATGCTAACTCCTGGGTTCTATCGGTTGGTCCAGATTACATCACTGGCTCTGATATGGATGGGCTTAACAACTCCCCTAAATTCTCAGGATTTTTATACTCAATCGGCTGCTGGCCAGCAGCTATTGATTATGATTGCATTGCTGAGCATTTTGTTAACAATCCGGATGGTGGAGGCTTTTTTATCGGGAACTCGAGGTATGGATGGTATACACCAACTCTTCCAGGGTATAGCTCCTCTGATTTATTTGACCAGCAATTTTTTGCATCTATTTTTGAAAGGGGTCTTAACAGAATTGGTCAGGTGTTGGCAGATTCAAAAGCAAAATATGTTGCTGATGCACAACAGGAAAACGATTACAGGTGGATAGAATTCGGGTTAATCTTTTTAGGAGACCCGGAGATGCCCTTGTGGACCGATACGCCTGAAACCCTTCAGGTCAATTTTCCTGATACTATAGTAGAAGGAGAAAATTACTTTGGAGTATCGGTAAGCGATGCTTTTGATATGTCGATTCCTGGGGCAATGGTTTGCGTTGCAAAACCAGATACAGATGAGGTATATGTGACTGGAAAAACCAATTCAAGTGGTCAGATCTTCTTCACAATTCACCCTGTTGCTGTTGGATCTCTTTTTGTAACGGTTACTCACCCTAACTTTCTACCCTTCGAAAGCGGAGCCTGGGTAAGATATGATGCGCCTTGTGTTTTATACAAATCCCATTCGCTCATAGACTCTGGCAATGGAGACGGGATCATAAATCCAGATGAGGAAATAGAGCTTTTGGTAACCCTTGGTAATTTCGGTGACCAAGAAGCCTCAGGCGTTGTTTGCACCCTATCTTGTTCTGATCCTCTAATTGAGATCTCGGATTCAACAGGAGATTTTGGGAATATAGCCTCACAAGGTGAAGCAGGGGATACTTTTGTTTTCAATGTCTCATCTATGTGTCCTGACAACCATACCATTAATTTTGATTTAAGAATTATGGATAATAGTTCTAATCTCTGGACTTCAAAACTTTCTTTGAAAGTTGGAACACCGATTTTATGTTATCAGAAAAACTTAATATTCGATGGTCCTGGTGGAAATGGAAAAGCTGACCCAGAAGAAACCTTAGATTTACAAATCTATTTGAAAAATCAAGGCTTAGGAAACGGTTACGGTGTTTATGCTAAACTCAGCACCAGCGATCCTTATGTGGAGATAATATCTGACTCATCCGATTTTGGCGACATTCCTTCGGAAAGTCTTAAAAGTTGTTATGACTTTTATACTATTCATATAGGAACCCCTCCAACTCAACTCTATTTTGCCACATTGAATCTGGATATAAACTCACAAGACTTTTCAGAAACTGATAGTTTTATGATTTTAATTGGTGGAGAAGATTTTGTAGATGATGTTGAATCAGGAGTGGGTGGCTGGACTCACTGGGGAACTGTGGATAAATGGCACCTGACCAATCACAGAAACCATTCCGCAAACACATCCTGGTATTTAGGAGAAGAGGGAAGTTGGCTTTACTCACCTGGTTTCACCTCCTATTTGCTCTCCCAATCTATTGTTTTGCCTGAGAATGCTGAGCTTTCTTTCTGGACCTGGTATGAGATACAGGCAGGATGGGACTATGCTTATTGCGAGATCACTGGAATTGACATACCAGACCCATCCGGGTGGAAAGTCCTTTGTATGATGACCGGAGCATCTGGTGGCTGGGTGGAAAAACAATTTGATTTATCCGAGTATTTCGGAGATACAATTCAGGTAAGATTCACATTTTTCTCAGATGATGATCCTTATCAATACGAGGGATGGTATATAGATGATATAGAGATAAAAGGAGAAAAACCTGAGATTTCTGGAGATGTAAATGCTGACGGTGTACTTAACCTTTCAGATGTTATTTATTTAGCTAATTATATATTCAAAGGTGGACCTGCTCCTAATCCTATGGATTCAGGTGATGTAAATTGTGATGGAGTTATTAATCTTTCAGATGTTATCTATTTAGCAAACTATTTACTGAAAGGTGGACCACCCCCCTGTTAAAAAATAGATGAAGTCAGGTAGCCCCATGTTGCCCCCAACATGGGCGCTTTTTTTTGCAGTGGCTGTTGGTCTTTTTGAACAACAATCTATTGCAAAAGAGTTTTGTTCTGGCTGGGTCCCCTGACCCAGCCAAGATTTAGAGTGCACGTAAAATTATCTCCAGTTCATCCTTGGTCTTATTGACCAACGGTGCAGTTTTTCTCTGTTGATGAAAAACATCCTGTTGGTTGTTGGTCTTTTTGACCAACAACCTAAAAAAAGAATTTTGTGCTGGCTGGGTCCCCTGACCCAGCCAGGCAGTTAGGTAATCCCATGTTGCCCCCAACTTGGGGAGAATAAATATCCCACCTTGAGGGCAAGGTGGGAATACGAGATACTTTTCTCTTTTGATAGGAAAAACTTCCAGAGAATAAAATAGAAAGATGTCATTCCTTTTCATATTGCATTATAGAAAAGAAATCATATTTTAAAAGCTTTTCCCTCCCTTTTAAATACAAAAGCTCGATCATAACTAAAATTCCAGCAACAACCCCACCCAGCCTCTCCACTAATCTTGCAGTAGCCTTCAAGGTTCCACCAGTGGCTAAAAGGTCATCCACAATTAAAATCCTCTGATCTTTAAAAATGGCATCTTTGTGCATTTCTAAGGAATCTGTCCCATATTCCAGATCGTATTTCTCGAAAACAGTATAAGAAGGAAGTTTTCCTTTTTTTCTCACAGGAATAATGCCAACCCCTAACCTTAAAGCTAAAGCTCCTCCTAAGATAAAACCCCTCGATTCAATAGCCACGACCAGATCAATTTTTTTGTCCTTGCATTTATCATATAAAATATCTATGATCTCCTTAAAAGCGCTCCCATTTTTTATCAAGGTGGTTATATCTTTAAATACCACCCCCTTTTTTGGATAGTTCGGAACATCCCTTATAAGTTTTTTCAGTTTTTCATGCATTTTACCTTCCTTTAGAATCTTATGTCGAAGTTTTCGAATTTTCCTTTATATTCCCTCCATTCAACATTTACAGCTGTTATATGAGCAGAGGGAGGACCTACTTTAACCTCCTTAATAAAATCTAAAACCAAACCTTTATCTCCCTCTACCTCGATCTCCACATCGTCATTATATAAGTTTCTAATATACCCTTTTAGATTATATTGTTTCGCTTTTCTGTATACAAAATATCTGAATCCCACCCCTTGAACCACTCCTGAGACGACTAAATGGACAAAAGCTTTGGAATCATTCATTTTTTTTTAAGAGCTTGAAAAACTGACTTCAAAGCCTCCTTGGGGTTTTTTGTTTGAGGCATCTTCTCTGAGACCTGCCAGGTGGAAAGACCAACTACAGGTTTTTCCAATTTTAAACAGAAGGCAAGCTCAGATAAGGTGCCATATTTTCCCGGGAGTGCGATAATCGCATCTGAAGAGCGGACGACCACAAGGTTTCGGGCTTCACCAATGCCCGTAGCAATTGGAATATCGATATAGGGATTAGCCTCATCAATTCTATCGCCTGGAAGTATGCCAACAGTTAAACCACCATTTTCCTTAGCCCCTTTAGCCGCACCCTCCATAACTCCACCTAAGCCTCCACATACTAAAACACCACCTTTTTTGGCAATCCCCTTTCCAACCTCATAGGCTAAATTATATATCTTCTTTGAGCACTTCCCTGCCCCTATCACTCCGATAAAAACCTTTCCCTGTTTTTTCATCTTCTCTCTCCTCAAAAGGCCTCCTTGTCTTTCTATTTTATGTTAATATTTTAAGCAATTTCTCACCACCCCTTAATTTAGAGATTGAATTAAGTTTAATCACAAAAAATCATCCTTTAAACTTTCCTTGAAATAACCTCAAATACAAAAAAAACTTCTTCATTTACATTTTAGAACTGATGTAAATGTTTAAATTTTTGGTCGGGGCGACTGGATTTGAACCAGCGACACCTTGGTCCCGAACCAAGTGCTCTACCAGGCTGAGCCACGCCCCGCAAATGATTAACTTCTAACAAAGGGATAAGGGATTTTATCCCTCCCTTTATATAACGGAAAAAAATATAAAAGAATTAAAGAGGTTGTCAAGGGAAGAATTGAAAGACGAGGAGTGCAAAAATTTTTTTCGGAATTATCCAAACTCTTTCGTTGGTTCGGGAATTGGCCTGCCCAGCCAGGGAATTCCCGAACCTAATGTAGTGTTTCATAAATAGCTTTACTGCTCTGTCATTCCGGGTATAAAGGTTTTAAAGTGTTGCTATTTTCATTTGATTTTTAAGGAAACAGTACCAATTTATGTATTGAATTTTGTGTTTTTCCGTTAAACCTCTGTGTCTTTGATAATCTGATTTCAGTCTTGAATGAAAACCTTCT
>JAUWYR010000055.1 GCA_030615745.1 Candidatus Zixiibacteriota bacterium
ATTAAGGCATCCTTTTCTAATCTCTTTTCAAAACGGCAAAAGAATGAAGAAGATGACAAATAACCAAGATATTCCAAGCTCCTTCCGGGATCCGAGCGGGTTACTCTTTTCTCGAGAGGGCTTGATTTATCGCCAGATAAATAAAACATACAAGGAAAACTTCGATCTGTTGATTCACTCTGGTCTTTATGAAACTCTTGTAAATCAGGAACTGTTGATTCCTCACGATGAAGTTGACATTGGATACGCAATGACTGAGGGTGCCTACAAGATAATCAAGCCTGAATTGATCCCTTTTATATCCTATCCATATGAATGGTGTTTCAGCCAATTAAAGGATGCGGCGTTGGTCACCCTTAAAATTCAGAAGAAATCACTCGACTTCGGAATGTCTCTTAAAGACTGTAGTGCTTACAATATTCAATTTAGAAAAGGGAAACTTGTGCTTATCGATACCCTTTCATTTGAGAAATACAAAGAAGGGAAGCCCTGGGTTGCCTACAGACAGTTCTGTCAACATTTTCTCGCACCTCTGGCATTGATGAGCTATAAGGATATCAGGCTAAATCAATTATTTCGAGTTTACATAGATGGAATCCCTTTGGATTTAGCAAGTTCATTTCTTCCGTTTCGGACTCGGTTCAGATTCTCCTTGCTTTCTCACATCCATCTTCATACTAAAAGCCAGAAACATTTTGCTGATAAAACTGTGAATACAAGTGGTCATAAAATGAGTCAAAAAGCTTTTATGGGTCTCATTGACAGTTTAGAATCCGCTGTCAAAGGATTGAAATGGCAATCTAAGGGAACAGAATGGGCTGATTACTACCAGGATACTAATTATTCCCCTGATGCGTTTGATCAAAAAAAACAAATCGTGGCTGAATTCTTAGATAAGATTAATCCAAAGATAGTCTGGGATCTTGGTGCAAACGTGGGAATGTTCAGTCGTATTGCCAGTGCTAAAGGGATACAGACCATCTCTTTTGACATTGATCCTGCTGCTGTTGAAAAAAATTATCTTGAATGCGTTGCTAAGGGTGAAACGAATACTCTCCCCCTTTTACTTGATTTGACTAATCCAAGTCCCAGTATTGGTTGGGAAAATCAGGAAAGAATATCAATTCTTGAACGTGGCTATGCAGATACAGCGTTTGCTTTAGCTTTAATTCATCATCTGGCTATTTCCAATAACCTCCCACTTCACAAAATTGCTAATTTTTTTGAAAAAATTTGCAATTCACTTATCATTGAATTTGTTCCAAAAAGTGACACGCAAGTCCAAAGACTTTTGAAAACCAGAGAGGATATTTTTCCTGATTATACCCAGCAAACTTTTGAAAACACATTCAAGAGATTTTTCACCATAGAAAACTCAGTAAAGATTAAAGATTCCGAAAGAACTTTATACCTTATGCTAAAGAGGTAAATCAAAATGTTCAAGAAACCTCTTGTTATTCACCCATTCTTGTTCGGTATTTTTCCCACACTGTTTCTCTTCTCTCACAATATAGGTGAACTCTCACTAAATGTAATCTTTGTACCAATAGTTTTCACAGTTGGCTTAACACTTCTCTATTGGTTTTTGTTGAGTTTTGTCCTCAGCGATATGCAAAAGGCAGGATTAATTGTCTCTTTATTCTTGCTTTTGTTTTTCTCTTACGGACATTTTCTTCAAGCTCTGAACTCAACCGGTTTCCGCTTGATTTTAGGGTGGTTTTTTATCCAGAACAGTAAATTTCTTTTATTCATTTGGTGCGCTCTCTTCTTTATCGGTGCCTATTTTTCTATAAAGACGCATAGAAGTTTGCATAATTTTACATACTTACTAAACATAATAGCTTCTTTTTTAATTGTTACTTCTCTAATAAACATCGGAGCTTATAAGCTCAGAACAAGGGGTGACTGGGGAGATATTAGAAGCGCAGAAAAAGTAAAAATCAGCCCCGAAGATTTTAAAAAAGTCGACAGGCTTCCAAATATATACTATATAATTCTGGATGGATATCCGAGAGCAGATATTCTAAAGGAGATATACGAATATGAAAATACTGAATTCTATGATTATCTAACTAAAAAGGGGTTTTACATAGCTAACAAATCCAGGTCAAATTACTCCCAAACCGCTTTATCTTTGGCAGCATGTCTAAATCTCAAATATCTCGATGATTTAGTAGAGCAAGTTGGCATTAAATCAAAGAACTTTGAGCCATTAAAGAATATGATTAAAAATAGCTGGGTCTTCGATTTTCTAAGACAATATGGTTACAAGATTGTGGCTTTCTCTTCAGGGTATCCTGGCACAGAAATAAAGAACGCTGATTTTTACATAACTACGGGGCGGAGTTTAACTGAATTTCAAAACGAATTACTAAATACCACTTATGTCCCAGAGGTGCTGAACATGGTTAAGAGTTATGACCGGTTTGATTCACACAGAAAAAAGATTCTATTCATATTTAACCATCTTATTGATACATGTGAACCGAAAGTTCCTATATTTGTTTTTGCCCATGTCAAAGCCCCTCATCCTCCCTTCGTATTTGGGCAAAATGGAGAGAAAATTAAACTTATGAAAAGATTTACAGATCATGACGGTGACAGGCTGATCCGAAAAGATAGACTCACCAGAGCTGAATACTTAAAAGGTTATAGAGATCAACTTATATTTATTAACAAAAAAATGATAAAAGCTTTAGATGGCATATTATCCAATTCGAGAACACCTCCGATTATCATTCTGCAAGCGGATCATGGCCCTCGTTCTATGTTAGTCTGGGAAGATACAAGTAAAACCTATTTCAAAGAATGCATGACTATATTGAATGCATATCATTTACCACATAAGGGTAACAAACACTTATATGAGGAGATCACCCCGGTAAATACATTCAGGGTAATCTTCAACCACTATTTTCGTACCAATTATCACCTTTTGGAGGATAGAAGCTACTACTCAAGTGCAAGACATCCCTACAAATTCTTTGATGTAACTGATAAAATCAAATCAGAGGAACTCGAAGATTTTCTGGACCGGGTGAGCATAAAATAGCTCTGAAACTTTGTCAACAGGTGTATGAAATTTTTTTGTAGATGCCAGATACAAATCACTCGCTTTTTTAGAAAAAGATTAAGAAACGCACAAAAACGAAAACACATATGCATTCGTCCGAACATTCAAAGAATGCTTCGTCTATTCGTTACCTCTAACCAAGATATATTAAGTTAGACTTTATCTGCTCTCTTTTTCGCCATCTGATAAAGAATAACCCCACAAGCAACTCCCGCATTCAAAGACTCCGCTTTGCCATAAATAGGGATTTTTACTTTTTCAAAAGCTAAGCTTAAAATCTTTTTAGAAAT
Source organism: Candidatus Zixiibacteriota bacterium (assembly GCA_030615745.1). Taxonomy (GTDB): domain Bacteria; phylum Zixibacteria; class MSB-5A5; order MSB-5A5; family SM23-73-2; genus SM23-73-2. The sequence continues at coordinate 3,364 of JAUWYR010000055.1, forward strand.
TCCCTGTGCCTCGCTCCCGATGATAAGGCAAACCTTGCCCAAGTAGTCTATCTGGTCATATAATTTCCCCTCTTTCACATCTGCAGCAAATATCTTGAATCCTCTTTTTTTCAAATATAAAATAGCCTTTTCTAAATTCATATTCTCGAAGATAGGTAGATGAAAAACCGAGCCCATGGTCGAACGAAGAACTTTTGGATTATATAATTCAACACACCCTTCTGATAAAAAAACACAGAAAGCTCCAGTTGCATCTGCTGTTCTTATCATGGTCCCGAGATTGCCTGGCTCTTTTATCGAATCTATAGCTAAAACGAATTTTATATTTTCTAATAAACCATCTTTAAAAGATAACTTCTTCATCTTAACCACTGCAACAACTCCCTGAGGGGTAACCGTATCCGAGAGTTTTCGGATAACATCCTTTTTCACCGAAATCACCTCTGTCCCTTTTTTACGGAAAACATCCAAAAGCTTTTCCCCATCTAGGGTTTTTGAAAATCTCAGAGTGTAAAGAACAAGCTCAGCTTCAAAAGAAGAATTTAAAAGCTCCTGGCAAAACCTCAACCCCTCAATTAAGAACCTCTCTTTCTCTCTCCTCCCCTTTTTGGTCTTCAACTTCAAAAGCTCTTTTAATCTATTTTTTGAAAACATATTCTATGAATCCTTCGGAACTATAGAATAATTTAAACTTTCTACCAGAAATCTATTTCACATCTCTTGATGCGTCCGCACAAACTTAAGATATTTCCTCTTGCATTTCAAGATAAAAAATGTTAATTTGCGTTAATTCCGATTTAGGTCATGATATTTCCAAAACACAAATCCATTCAGCTCTCAGTAATTTTTTTTATGCTCTTATCCTTCCAGGTTCAAGCGCAGCAAAAAATCATAAGGATAGATTATCCAACCCCAGAAAAGGCAAGGTCTTTTCTTCCTTCTGACACACAAAGACCCAAAATCGGCTTAGCTTTATCCGGTGGAGGTGCCAGAGGTTTCACCCAGATCGGGATACTCAAAGTCTTTGAAAAGGAAAATATCCCCATCGAATATATAGCTGGAACAAGTATGGGTGGAGTAATCGGCGGACTTTATTCTGCTGGTTATTCTGCAAATGATCTGGAAAAGATAACTAAACAAATTAATTGGTCCGACCTTTTATCTGATACCCCTCCTCGACTCTCCCTACTTTTGACCCAGAGGGAGGAAAGAGAAGGTGCTTTGTTTGAGCTCAGATTCGATGGATTAAAACCCTATATTCCCAAAGCTTTGACCTCCGGACAGAAAATATCAAATCTTTTAACCAACTTGACCATGAGAGCGAATCTTTTAGCCCGCTCTGATTTTGATAATCTGAAAATACCTTTCAGGGCGGTAACAACAGATTTGGTCACAGGCTCTGAGGTTGTGTTAAGCTGTGGCGAGCTCTCCGAAGCTCTTAAAGCAACCATGGCTGTCCCTTTAGCTTTCACTCCAGTTGAAAAAGAGGGAATGCTTCTTGTTGATGGTGGATTGGTCGACCCTGTTCCAGTGGATGTGGTGAAAAACATGGGAGCAGATATAGTGGTAGCGATCAACACCTCATCTGAGCTTCTGCCTTTAGATAGGATAAAAAATCCTTTCGACATAGCTAATCAGACCACCAGCATAATGTCTTTGGAGAAAAAAAACCAACAGCTGAAAAAAGCAGATTTTGTGATAACTCCTGACCTCTCCCTTTTCTCATCAATAGATTTCAATAAAGTGGATAAACTGATCAGAATAGGAGAAGAAGTTGCAGAAAGCTCAATCGAAAAGATAAAAAATTTGATTGAGAAAAAATCAACAGCTAAAAAAGATTCAGCCGGTTTTTTTATAGAAGATGTGAGCTTTTCCGGAAATAGAAAAATCAAAACCGATTATTTACAAAATTTGATCGAGGTTAAAAAGAAAAGCTTGGTTTCAAGTGAAAAGATAAAAAAAGATCTGGAAAAGCTCTATTCAACTGGAAATTTTCAAAAACTCTTTGCAGAGCTTTCGCCAAAAAGTAACTTTTTCAAAAAATCCTCCGGATATTTTTTGACCTACCATTTAAAAGAAAACCCAGAGGTAGAAAAAGTCATATTTCAAAACAACACTATATATCCAGATTCAATCCTAAAAAAGATAATATCCATATCCTGTGGTAAGATTTTTAACTCCAAAGATTTGGAAAAAGATTTAAAGGCAATAAGAGAGCTTTACCAAAAAGATGGATATAGTTTAGTTGATTTCGACTCAGTACATTATGATACATCCACCCAAAATTTATTTATACTATTGGATGAAGGGAAAATCTCTCAAATCAAAATAGAAGGAAACAAAAGAACAAAATCATGGGTGATAAGGAGGAATTTTCCTTTAAGAGCAGGTGAGCCTTACAATTCTAAAAAGATAAATCGAGGTCTTTCCAATATTTATGGAACAGGGCTTTTCGAGAAAGTTAATTTAAGTATAGAAAAAACTCCTTTAGGTAATTTGCTCAAAATAAAGATTAAAGAAAAGAAATTTAATTTTTTAAGGGTAGGTGCCCACTATAATGATGAATATAAAACAGAGGGGTTTTTGCAGATTGTGGATGCAAACGTCTTCGGAATAGGAAATGAGATTTTCACCCATTTCCAATATGGGGATCGCAGACAAAGATACAGCTTAAATTTCAAGGCTGACCGAATTTTCAAAACTTATCTAACTTACAAGTTCAAGCTCTATCACTCACAGAACAAAAGATATTTATACTATCAAAATGAAGTTGCGAAAAGCTTTATTCAGAAAAAAACAGGCGCACATTTCTCCTTTGGTCAGCATATAAAAAGACTCGGGATGGCATCTTTAGAAGGAAAGTGGGAAAAAGTTGAAATGCATCGTCAGGGATCAAAAACTTTTGAAAAATGTAATCTCGGAATCATCATTTTAAGGTCTTTGGTGGATACTTTTGACAAATATCCTTTTCCTGACAGAGGAAAATACCATCACTTCTATCTTGAGATAGTCGGAAAATATCTGGGAGGAGATAGGGACTACAGGAAGGGATTCTCCTCGCTCGAATCATATTTCCCTTTGACCAAAAGAATCAACTTTCATCCTAAAGTGGCAATAGGGTTATCCAATGGTCTTCCTTTATCTGAGAAATTTGTGCTCGGCGGAAAAGAAAATTTTTATGGCTTTCTCTCAGAGGAGCTAAAGGGAGATAAACTCTTTTTCTTTAATTTGGGCTTAAGGTTCAAATTCCCGAATAAAATTTACATTACCTTTAGATATGACTCCGGAAATGTCTGGTCAAATTTAGAGCAGATAAAGCTGAAAAATCTAAAGCACGGATTCGGCGCAGGGATATCTATTTTAACCCCTTTGGGTCCTGTTCAGTTCGATTACGGGGTAGCTGAGAAGACCAATAAGTTCTATTTTCATTTAGGGTTTGATTTTTGAAAGCTCTGCTCTCATTCAGGAGGGCATTATTCTTAAGAAAAGGAGGATTCTAAATCTTGACTTTTGGTGGGAATTGCAGTAAATATAAAAGAGAGGAAGTGTTGGAATAAACGCAGTAATACTGAAAGGGATCTATAAAACGTAAGTAATTCTGATTTTCAACCAATTGGGATATGCAATAAGGTGTTAAAAACTGGATATTGTCTCAGTTCATTCAGAGAAGTTTTTTGTACATAAACCCATACAGTTTTTTTATGTTAGAATAAATAAAAATTTAAATAGCTAATACGAAATTAACAAGGAGGTATAAACAATGAAAATGAATCTGAATTCGTTGAATGAGATACTCAAAAAAGGGTGGCCGAATGAGAATAAGATAGAGCAGATTCCATTTGGTCTGAAATTCAAGGAGCTTGGGGAGAGCAAAGAACATGGTGGGCATGTCAAAAACGTCGTTGAGAGTATGAACAAGTTACTCTCTAGATCTCCAGTGACTGCCTTAATCGATTATGATAAACCTGAGAATGAAGAGTATGTTGCAGTTTTCTTAAGCGCCTGGCAAACAATAAAAGGGAAAAATGGAATCTTCAGTAAATCGTCAATGGGCAAAGAAAAAGTTGAGAAATTCTTAAGAGTTGCTGCTTTATATCACGATCTAGGGAAGATTATACGGAAAGATAGGCACTCCTTGGAGGGATATCACTATATTGCACATGTCGCTCAAGAAGAGGGAACAAAAATGAAAAAAGACGAAATGTTAGGAGAGGAAGGTTTCAAACTGTTATGTGATGTTATACATTATCATGATCTTTTCGGAGTTTTAGGCACAGGCGAAGCTTCTGCTGCTATTATGATAGACACATTACCCTTTCGGTCAAGTACAGTGAGTGAGCAGCAGACGTTACTTTCAATGCTGATGTTGCTGAATATAGCAGACATCTCAGGAGTAATACCTTTAACCAGTCTTAAAGCAAGCACTCTGGCTTCCGACTGGAAGCGTTTATGCTGTCTGATAGAAGATTCCAAAGGCGACCGTCAGGAATTCGCAAGGAGACTAATAGCTTCCGAACAAAATCCTGAAGCCACTATTGGGCGAATCCGTCGGCTATTACTTGAACGCCCGCCTGACAATCTGCGGTCGGAACTAAGTTCTACAAGAGAAATTGAGGAGGTGCTTCGAGTGACGTTAGGTACACAATTCTACGAATTTTGGTCAGATTTCGCTCTTGTTTGCAAACTTGATTATGCTTTAAGGTTCATTCTAGAGCTGCAGAAATATGCATCTGAAAATAGTTTAAGTGCGCATCACTTAATGGAAGTAGTCGTTTCATTAATTAGGAGATTGGTCCAGAGCTACAGTGCACTTACGAGAAGAACTGACGGTACTCGTCGCAGAATAGGAATTGAAGTTAGTGGATGGACACGAACTCCAGAGATATCCGAGAGTTTAATTGAGCTTTTGTATTCTGACCTTCCTAAAGGTCTAGGATGGGCTTCAGAAGAAGCTACGGCTTGGTATCTTGAATAAATCCTAACTTTAAGCTCGGTGTAGAGGAAGATTTTCATTCGTTTGATATAAGTCGAAGTCGGGCTATTCCTTACCGAAGTGGATGTTATCATCCACGTAAAAGAGAAAAACTTCAAATCTTGACTTTTGGAAAAGATTTTGATAGAATAAAAAAGACCAACATCTATTTACCTTGATGCGTCGGTAATAGGTTTCTTTAAACGAAATAGCATCGGCAAATCCTTTTGCCGATACATCGAAAAGAATTAAAAGTGAATAAATTATGCTGATTAAAGATCTATTGATAATAATCTTAGGGCTTTTTGTTTTACTTCAGATTATCCTTCGAGCAATAAAGAAGTTCCGTCATACCCCGGCTCCCTCGTTTATCGGGCGTGTTTTAGATAGTAATTTCAGAAAGAGATTGCAGCCTCCAGACAAGGTAATCCAACGCAGCGGAATAAAAGAAGGGATGCAGGTCTTAGAGGTTGGATGTGGAAGTGGAGCTTTTACTACTTTCGCTGCAAGAGCTGTTGGCGAAAAAGGAAAAGTGTATGCGCTTGATATTCAACCAAAGATGTTAAAACAGTTAGAAAATAAATTAACCAAACCCCAAAACAAAGATATTAAAAATATTGAATTAATAAAAGGAAGTGCGCATGACTTGCCATTTGATAAAAATTCTTTTGACCTTGTATATATGATAACAGTTCTCCAGGAAATACCTGATCAGAACAAAGCTTTGCAGGAAATCAAAAGAGTATTGAAACCAGGTGGAATTCTTGCTGTAACAGAATTTTTACCGGATCCTGATTATCCTTTGAAGTCCACTACTATCAAGATAGGCAGAGAAACAGGTTTCGTTTTAAACGAAGCATCAGGAAACCTCTGGAATTACACTGTAAGATTCAGGAAACCATAAAATGATTTTTGTGCTTAATCTAACACAGTATAAAAGTTTGTCCTGTTCCGAGTGGATGTTATCATCCAAGTAAAAGAAGAAAACTTAGAGTTATTATATTTGAAGCCATAAAGCTGGTTGTTGGTCTTTCTGACCAACAGCCAAAACGGCTGTCTTGTTGGTGAAAAACACCAACAGAGAACAGGTTCTCATTCGTAAGAAAGATAGAAGCGTTTTAATTGCACGCTGATAAACTATCTTAAACGAGGATACAACAATGAGATGTTGGGGTTATATCGCTTGTGTGATGTTTTTCTGTTGCATTATTTTCTCATGTGAGGGAAAAAAATCTATCCAACCCACGCTAAGGTTTGTCTATTTCAATTCTTTCGAATCTGCTGAGGATACAACCGGTTGGTGGGGGATCGGTGAAAGGATGTTCATAGGTGATCCTTCACCGGAAGGTGGGAAGCGATCTCTTTATATTGGAGGAGGATGTATACAGCCAACAGCTTTCATTATTTTACCATCGCCCATTGAGGATGGCTATTATAGGATTAGTTGTTGGGGGAAAGTCAAAGAGGGCTCTTTTGGCGGAGTAATTGTGTTGGCAATTGCGGGTGAGAGTGAAAAAAGACCGGAAATACAACTGGGTATACACAACAAAGAGTGGACCTTTTATCAATCAAAAAAAACTCTGCATTGCCCAGCAAATTCTAAGTTGCGGTTAGAAATATGGATTGGCGGATTTATACCTGCATATATGTTCATCGATTGTATCAAAATCGAGAAGGTCAAATAGAGAAAGTCAAAAAGAAATATTTGTAGAAAAGACAGGGTTAAGTCTCAGGTAATAGGTTTTTGCCTTATTCGCGCGGGAATTGTCGTCAAGACCCGTTCCGGGAATTTCCCGCACAAAGAAGCTGTTTTTATGTTGTGTCAGATCCTCAGATCTGACACTCCTGTTAGGAGCAGCTCCTAACAGAACGAAAAGTTAAAAATGATGATTCCTGTTGATCTCTCATAGGAAATCTGAATCGTATACAAAACCAACTAAAAATGCCAAAGGCAGGCGCAGAAAATAAACAAAAATATCAGGATTATTCCAGCCAATTAAGAATTCATTCTAATCGTTTGGTCAGAATCTTATGGAAAGTTGTAGGGACTTTTTTTGTAGGGCTTGCAATTATCGGAGTTTTTTTGCCTCTTTTACCCACCACTCCCTTTCTTTTGCTTGCTTTAGCCTGTTATGCGAAAAGTTCAAAAAAATTACACCGCTGGCTTTTAACCAACAAATTGTTCGGAACTTATCTTACCAATTACAAAGAAGGAAAAGGGATTCCGTTATGGGTGAAAATATTAGCTATTATATTCTTGTGGATAACAATAGGATATTCAGCCATTTTTTTAGTTCCGATATTTCTTGGTAAAATAATTCTATTTATCATTGCCACAGGTGTTAGCATACATATACTTTCAATACCAACTTTGAAAAAAAAGAAGAATAATATTTCATCTTAGAGCTTTTGTGATGGTAAATTTGTCAGTTTTTAGTTAATAAACGAATTGGCCGACCTGACCAGGTATTTCCTACCCAAAGAATCGTTATTTACTGAAAGCATATAAAATCATCCAAACTTAAAAAAGATGATAATTCCGTAGGGGGAAGGGCTTGTTGAGCTTGGCGAAATCCCCCCATCCACCAGCGGGAGACCACCCTGGCCGGGCCTGTCCGGCCAGGACAGGCAAGGGTCTCCCCTACATTATTTAGCTGATGCTTCGCATAGGTAGCCGCAACCTTCAGGTTGCGTAAATTTACAATTCGAGACTAAAGCCTACCTCCTGGATTTTAACTGTCCCAGCAAATTTTCCGCCATCTGATCCCTGGGGTGATTTGAAAGCCACTTTTCCAAAAGTGCCACAGCTTTTTCTTTCTGATTGGTTAAAAGATAAAGACCTATCAGAGGCCTGAAGGAAAACACATCTGTTGGTTCCATCTCAAAAGCTTTCTCTAAGGTAGTCTCCGCATTTTTATAATCACCACTCTGTTGATACAAAATTCCCAGAAATTGATAATAAGTTACTATGTAGGGATGTCTTGTCACAGCTTTTTTAATATTTTCTACCCCCTGTTTTAAAACCTCCTTTGCCTTTTCTTCTTCTTCATAAACTTTATAATAATGGCTCAAAACAATGTATGACCGGTAATAATATGGATGAACATCTGTAGCTTTTTTCAGCTCCTCAAATCCTTTTTCCTTCTGGTCATTTTTAAAATAATAATCTGCCAGCTCTATAAACTTCTCAGGATAGATATACAAAAGACCAACTGTGGTCTCATCTTTGTAAATCTCCAGATCATTTAGCCCACGGTATTGATAAACATCCCATAAAAGTTCATCCGATCTTTTTTGATTCATCATCCTCTCCCCTTTTTCAGGAACAATCCTGTAAGCTAAAGCCTCCTCCACTAAATGACTATCCAAGCCAACCCAAAACTCTGGCTGAACTGTGGCGGAGAAATAGATCGGATATTTCCACTGGTTGGACAAAAGAATAATCTGTATCATCTGGTCCTGTAAAGGGACCAGCTTACCTTTTTTTTGATCAAAATATGGAACAAGGTATCTGTACCTTTTTAAGAGTTTGTCATAAAATGGCTTTTTTGGTCTTGTTATTTCCCTGCCACCCTCTTTAAGTTTAATCCATTTTATCTCTTCATTCTCTGAATCAATGGGAACTCCCATTCTATTTTTAAGCTGAAGTATATACCAGTCAGTGTTTAAAAGGCTTAAGTTTACTACCCGAACATCTTTTCTTACCCCTTCAACCTCTTGAATGAACCACAAAGGAAATGTATCGTTGTCTCCATTGGTAAATATTATTCCACCTTTTTCGCAGGAGTTTAAAATGTTGTAGGCGTAATCATAAGGTATATAGTTATTCTTTCTATTATTGGGTGAATTGTAATTTTTGTTAAAAGCCAGGGAGGGCAAAAACAAAAGTAAAGCGATAACTATATAACCTATGATATTTAAAAATATTTTGTTTGACTTAAACTTCTCTATTATCTCCCCAATTACTTTTACCAACCCTGCTG
>JAUWYR010000064.1 GCA_030615745.1 Candidatus Zixiibacteriota bacterium
TAGTATTTCAAGTCTTATTGGTGGAAGATTGAGTATTTCTTGATCTATGTTTCGGAATCTCTCTTTCAATATCTCAACCGGAGATTTATTATCTCTGTATCTGTTTTTTGCGTATGCCGAAGGTCAAGAGACATCAAGAGACCGGATGTAATTGAAGTAGAGTTGATAGGCATAAGCCTTACCTAAAAACTCTATTTTGTTTTTATAGCTTTCTATTCTCTGGGAGCTCATCTTCCACTATCCCATGAAAAGTCTCTACATCACCTTGAAGGTGCGTATGCCGAAGGTCAAGAGACATCAAGAGATATGAACATCCGGGAGGAATCCTCCCATGTTCGATCTCAAACTCCTTCAGTATCTTTTGAAAAGCAGAGAGGCCGGGATTCGAACCCGGGGTACCTTTTCCCGGGCACTGTCGCTTGACAGATAGAGATGTTGCTAATTTCCTTTAGGCATCTCCTTTTCATATTTTTTCGTTTTCTCCTCTGAATCAATCCACATTACAACTAAATCAATTAAATCTTTTAAGTTTTCAATATCTTTATCTTGCCATACTCTTACATAATGACTCTCATCATTTCCAAGCCAAGCCGCTCTTTCCGCGCAGATTTTTATGTTTCTATTATTGATTCTTTCAATGGTCTTCCCTAACCATAGCTTCTTAATCTCATCTTCCTCATTCGGATGCAATAATATTAGATAATCTTTGATTAAAAACTCAAGGGCTCTTCTATAACCACAACCGCATACCTGATCTAACCCGTTTTTTTCAGCAAGCATAGCTTGGTTAAAAATTGTGAGGAACTCCTTTGATATATCTTTTATAATATCTGGAAATTTTCTTTTCTCAACAATCAGGGGCAACATTGAACTTCGCATAACAAAATAATCATAAGGTGGTCCCAAAACATAGTAATATGCTACGAATAAATGATTACAGCCCTTGCTTGGACATCTGAAGACAATCTCTATCCTACTATGGTCTAATGAGCCATATCCAAAGGCACAGTAAAACACAGCATCTATCTTACGACCACACGCAGGACACAAATCAGGTTTTCCTGAAATACGACATACGTGCGTTTTGTTCTCTAAATCACGGTACTCAATATCCATTTAAGGCCTCCATGTTCTTGATTTTCCATCTATCTATTACTTGATAAATTTAGTTGTTTGACTTCGACTGAACTCAAGCGGAGAGGCCGGGATTCGAACCCGGGGTACCGTATTAGGGTACAACTGCTTAGCAGGCAGCTGCCTTAAGCCAGCTCGGCCACCTCTCCGGCGGGGCCAGTTGATAGTGGTTAGTTGTTAGTCCCTACCACCCACCACCCAAAACCTAAACCAAAATCCACTACAACTTCAACTCTAATTACCATATCCTTTTTATATTATATCGAAACTATTTTCAAAAAGCAAGCATTTTTCTTTTTTGAGAAACAAGAAAAAGTTTTTAAGTCTTAAAAAAGTCCAAAGAAAACTTTCTTAAAAGACGTATTTAATAACAATTATTAATTAATAATTATTATTAATAAATAATGGAGAAAATTAACAAGCTCATTAAGTCATTCAGGGATAAAGGGTTGAAAATAACTCCCCAGAGGCTGGCTATCTTTAAGATTCTTGAGAATAACAACTCCCACCCTTCAGCTGAACAGATATATCATAATCTCAAGAGAGGCTATCCTACTATCTCTTTAGCAACGGTCTACAAAACCTTGGAGATTTTAGAAGAGATGGGGGAGGTAAAACTTTTAAAAATAAACTATGACAGAAAAAGATATGATCCAGATTGTTCCCCTCATCATCATCTGATCTGCGTTGGATGTCGCAAGATAGTTGATATATTCGAGGACTATTCAAATGCTTTAAAGGTTCCATCTCAAATTAAAGATGAATTCACAATAACAGACTTCCGGGTGGAGTTTTTTGGCCTATGTAAGAAGTGTAAGAACAAACGCAAATTTAAAGAAAAATAAGCTAAATTTTTATAAATTAGAGGAAAGTCTATGACCGAAGATAAAAAGGATTTAATTATCGATATTCTTCTGCAGGCAGTGAAGAAGGAGACTGATGCTTTTAATCACTATAATAAAGCCAGCCAGAGCTCTCCTTTTCCTGAAACCAAAGGATTGTTATCCCAGTTAGCTGGGGAGGAAAGAAAACACCGGATGATTTTGCTCCGTGAGATTCAGGCTCTGAAGGGCCAGGTCAAGCGAAAAGGTAAAAGTAAGGAATATATCGAGGAGAAGGATATAAGCTATCACTTACCAGAAAAACCCACTTTTCAAAAGTTTTTAGTTTTGCAGAAGCTCGATTTAGCTGTGGTCAGTTTTCCCACGCAGTTTATTGGAGGAGATTATTTCGATAGTTTTCCCTTAGGGGAGAATCATCAGGCTCTGCTTCTTTTCGATGTTACCGGTCATGGGATTGAAGCAACCGAAACTAAAGCACAGGCAAAAAATATTTTAGGTGAATTTAAGGAGGCGCTTTTAGGGGCACAAACAGGAGCTGATTTATTTCAACCACAAGCTTTGGTAACGATGCTGAATCAAAAACTATGGAATATCTGTCAGAAAAATGTCTCATTCATTACCTTGTTTTACGCTCTTTTTGATGTTCAAAAAAATGAAATTTCCTATGTCTCAGCCGGACATGAGCCTCCTGTGTTTTTCAGAGGTGGGAAAGAAGATTTTTTTGCAATAGAGACTGACCTTTTGATCGGCGTGGATAAAGATAAAACATATGCTGAGACCAAATTAAATTTTAACCCGGATGATATCTTTATCCTTTTCTCTGATGGTTTGGTGGAGAGTTTCAATTATTATGATCTGGAGTTTAAACGAGAAAAGATCGTTGATTTAGTCAGGCACCAGAAATCCTATAGTGCAGAGATAATAATTGAAAAGATATTAGACGAGGTGAGAAAAACCCTTAAAGGAAAGCCCTTGAGGGATGATTTTACCCTGTCGGTGTTAAAGTTAAAATAGAAAGGAGAGCTATGCCAGAAAAAAGACCATATACAGAAGCAGGAGGAGCTTTTCCTGAGGGTATCGGACCCCTGGAAGTTTTGAGTCTGGGGATATATAACGAGCAAAAAGCTTATGATTTTTATATTTTAGTATCCGAGAAAATAAAAAACCAAAGTGGCAAAGAGAAGTTTAAATTCTTGGCTTTAGATGAGAAAAGGCACAGAAAAATTCTTGAGGATTGGTATCGAAAAGAAAGTGGCAAAAATTTTAGCTTCGATCCATCCAAGGTCAAAAAGATTAAATTCGAGATAAAAGACCAAACCGGTGCTTTTGAAGTAATAGATATAGCCATGGAGGCCGAGCGTCAGGCTTATTTATTTTACACCTCTTCTTCAGAAAAAGCTGAAAATCCGGAGGCTAAAAAAATGTTTTTGACTCTGGCAGAAGAGGAAGATGGTCACTACCAGAAGCTTTCTGCTGAAAGAAATGCTTTATCCGGAGGGTTTTACTGGTTTGATATTGAGGGTTCGGGATTTGTTGAGGATTGAAGATCAAGTAAAGATGTATACCAAGAACAGAAAAAAGCAACCTCTTGTTTATATATTATGGATGATATGGTAAATGTGAAAAAAGATTGGGTTAAACAGTAAAGTAGAAAGAGATGGTAATATTATTACTTCCAAAAAACGGATGACTTCATAGCTTTCTGTTCTTATAAACTTTTTTGTTTGCTTTTGAACTCAATTTTCATATTTTAAACCGAAAGGAGGGAGCTAAAATGAAGAAATGGAAATGCTCGGTATGTGGGTATATTCACGAGGGTGACAACCCCCCGGACAAATGCCCGAGATGTGGTGCACCTAAGGATAAATTTGAGAAAATTCCGGATGATAAATCCAAGTTGATCGACAGAGCCAGACTTACAAACGGATTCCACAAGAAACTTTTCACTATCTTGGAAGAGGTGGAGAACATCGGGATTAAAGGAGTGGAGGATAACTTAGACTCCGGGTGTGTGGCCATCTTCATCAGAGCAAAAGATGAGGCAAAATTGTTGCGTAAGTTCATCCGTGCAGAGATCGAGGTTCACGTGAACAAAGGGAAATGGGGTTAGTAGTCTTCGAAACTGTTATCAAAATGGAGTGCAACAACTTGTTGTTGCATAAAGAATCAAACGATTAAAGGTATTTAAAACTTGGATGAAAACTTTTGTTACGTAGTGGAAGTTCATTGGGAGTTTTCACGACGACAAACAGAAAAACCAAGGAGGTAACCAATGCCCTTACAACTTGGGCAACCTGCTCCTGATTTCACTTTAAACAGCACCAAAGGAAAGATCTCGCTTTCGGATTATAAAGATAGGTGGGTGGTCTTATTCACTCATCCAGCTGACTTCACTCCTATCTGCTCGACCGAAGTTCCTGAGTTTGCCAGAAGATCAAAGGAATTCGAGGAATTGAATGCCCAGCTTATCGGCGCCTCAGTGGACTCTGTTTTCTCTCATATTGCCTGGATAAAGGATTTGGAAAAATCGACCGGAGTCAAAATAAACTATCCCATTGTAGCAGATATAAATAAGGAATTAGCTAAGAAATACCAAGTGTATGATGAGGAGTCTGGTCTGACCTATCGGGGAGTGTTCATAATTGATCCCGAGGGGAAGCTTCAGTATGCCCTATATCATCCTATGCAGATGGGGAGGAGTGTTGAGGAGATATTGAGGGTTTTAAAAGCTTTACAAACTAAAGGATTAACTCCTGCTGAGTGGAAGCCAGGAGAACCTCTTTTAGAACCACCGAAAACAGAAATTTAACCTAAACAAAAAGGAGGTGAGAAATGCCAGTCAAGAAAAAGACCACCAAGAAGAAAACCACAGCTAAAAAAGTTTACGTGTGCGTCCCCTGTGGCACTGAGGTGACAGTAACAAAAAAGGGGATGGGAGTTACCCGAATTATGTGCTGTGGTGAGGTGATGAAACCAAAGAGGACTCCCACGCGCAAAAGATGTTAAGACAACTAAAGCTGGGGAGGGGAAAAATTCTCTCCCCTGCTTGCAAAAGAAACTTAAGATGATTTTAATTTTTTAAGCTGAGGATAGAAATGGACCTTTCAAATTTCAATGAGATGATAAGATTTGCCATAAGAAAAGAACAAGATGCAGCTACCATGTATGAGACCTACGCTAATCTGGCAGAAAATCCCGGAACAAAGAGGATGTTTGAAGAGCTTGTGGAGGAGGAGAAAAAACACAAAAAACTTCTCGAGGATGTTACCCGAAAAGATGTTGAGGACTACAAGTTAACTGATATTCCCAATTTGAAAATTGCAGAGTATTCAGAAGAAGAGGAATTCAAGCCGGAGATGAGCTTTCAGGAAGCTTTGATCTTAGCTATCAAGAAAGAGGAGAAATCATATCATCTTTATAACAGTTTCGTTAAGGGAACAGATAACCCTCAACTGAAAAAGCTATTTCAGTCCCTTGCCCAGGAGGAAGCAAAGCATAAGTTGAAATTAGAAACTGAGTATGACCAGCATGTCTTTAAGGAGGATTAAAAATAAAGAAGTGGCAGTATTTGGTCCTCTTAGTGGGGGGATTGGATTTCCCGCACCTCCTTTTTTCTGTTAAAAAGTACAGAAATTCCCTGGCCGGGCAGGCCAATTCCTGCAATAACGAAAAGTGTGTGCCCCTCAGGTCCCCCCTGGCCGGGCAGGCTGACCTGACGGGATGAACTCTCCTGTCGTGTCAGGAGACACGACAGGCACGAATAGTAGGTCAATTTTCTAAAATCGACTTTCTTTTAGTCGGATTTGGAAATCCGACCTACAGCCTTTTGTGCTGTCGGGAGTTACCTCCCGACAGTCCTCGTAGTCCCACCTTGCCCCCAAGGTGGGTTCTTTCGACCCATGTTGAGGGCAACATGGGTTTACTAATAAATTGCTTCAATACCCCAATATCTCCAACTCCGCATATTTCACCATAAGCAGTTTTTTAAACCCAGCCCTGAATTTGACCTCCACCCTCATGTCCTCTCCAAATCCCTCTTTTTTTATAACCTCCCCCTCACCAAAATAAGGATGCAAAACCAAAGTCCCAACCTTTAAAAAAGAATCCTCAAATCTCTCTTCTCTTTCTCTTTTCTCTATCTCTTTCTCTATTCCAATAAAATCCTCAATCTCCAATAAATCTTCTGGTAACTCGTCTAAAAACCTCGATTTTAAATTGGTCATCTCACCAAATCTTTTCCTGTGACGGGCATAGGATAAGAAAACCTTCTGTTTTGCTCTTGTTAAACCCACGTAAAAAAGCCTTCTTTCCTCCTCTAATTCTTTTGGCTCTTCGATGGAACGGGAAAGAGGGAAAAGTCCCTCCTCCATTCCGGTTATAAAGACCACTGGAAATTCCAATCCCTTAGCTGAATGAAGGGTCATAAGATTGACCTTATCTATGCTTTTATCCCAGGAGTCTATATCAGTCAAAAGGGATACCTCCTCCAAAAAAAAGTCCAGAGATGAAATTTCTGTTCTCTCTTTAAACTCCTCAGTTGCGGATATAAGCTCTTTAACATTTTCTGCACGACTTTCTGCCTCAGGTGTTCCTTCCTCCTTGAGCATATCCAAATAGCCAGTTTTTTCTATTATCAGCTCAGTCAAATCATCAATAGACAAATTATTTTTTGTTTCTATAAAACCATTGATTAAATCATAAAAATCTTTGAGCTCATTTTTTTTCCGACTTGCAATACCATCTATCTTTTCTACCATTTTTAAAGCTTCAAAAAAACTTACTTTGTTTTTTCTGGCAAATTCTTCAACTTTCATGATAGTCTTATCTCCTATTCCTTTTGGAGGAACATTTATTATCCTTTTTATGTTGACAACATCTTTTGGGTTGGAGATAATCTTCATATAAGCTAAAATATCTTTTATCTCCTTTCTCTGGTAAAATCTCACCCCTCCCACAATCACATATGGTATTGCTGAATCCCTGAGCTTCTGTTCTAAAACTCTTGATTGCGCATTTGTGCGGTAGAGTATCACCAAATCGGAAAAGGAAAGATCGGTATTTTTTATAAAATATTGAACTTTTTGAACGCAAGAGGATGCCTCCTCTGTCTCATTTTCAACAAGAGTCAAAACAACCTTATCCCCTCCTTCTTTCTCAGTCCATAAGGTTTTTCCCTTCCTTCCAAAGTTGTTCTCAACCACGGCTGAGGCAGCATCCAAGATCGCCCGGGTTGAACGATAGTTCTGCTCCAGTTTTATTACCTGGCAATCAGGATAATCTTTTTCAAAATCTAAGATGTTATTCAAATCAGCCCCTCTCCATCCGTAGATCGACTGGTCGTCATCCCC
>JAUWYR010000057.1 GCA_030615745.1 Candidatus Zixiibacteriota bacterium
GGAAGCAGGTATTGATGATTTCTGTGTTTCTATTTTTGATTGTATCGATTTTGTGTGCGGCGATGTTAACGGGGATGGAAGTATCGACTTATCAGATGTCATCTACTTAGCAAACTATTTGTTTAAAGGCGGAGATCCACCACCCTACCCAATTTATCGAGCTAATGCCAATGGGGATACACTAATAAATCTGGGTGATGTTATATACCTGGCGAATTATAAATTAAAAGGTGGTTCTGCTCCGCATGATTGTGGAAACTATGAACAGTAGACAGTAGACAGAAAACAGTAAACAGTAAACGGTAAACAGTAAACGGAATTGAGAAAGAGATTTGAGAAAGAGAAAAAAGTTTAGTAGGCAGTAGATAGTAAACAGTAAACGGTAAACAATAAACAGTAAACGGAGTTGAGAAAGAGACTTGAGATTTGAGAAAGAGAAAAAAAGTTCAGTAGGCAGTAGATAGTAAACAGTAAACAGAGAACGGTAAACAGTAAACGGAAGACAGTACGCTTAAGGTTCTGTCGGGTGGTAACCCCTGACAGCACTGGGAAAAAAATTAATCCGTGCTGGTCGGATCCCCTGACCCGACCAGGTATTCCGCCAGGTCTGGGGACCTGGCGGTCACAATGTAATGTTCTCCAATTTCGCAGAGGGATAAACCCTCTGCTACGCGTAGAGGAGCCTTTATGGTTCCGATGCCTTAGAATGGGCGGAGGGATTGTAGACCCACCTTGAGGCAAGGTGGGTTACTTCTGGTCAACGTACCCACATGGTCTCCAGACCTTACGGGGTGAGTCTTTTTGCCCTCTAAAACCAAGTAAAGCTGAAGCTTTACACTCCAGAAGGCTAAAACTCCAATTTTCAAGGGGATAATAGAGTATATATTTCAATGTTAGATTTTCTTATTCTTTATTTAAAAGACTTATTTGATCTCACAAAAGACGCCTCTTTTTATCTTCTTTTAGGCTTTTTCTTGGCAGGAATAATCCACGAGTTTATCTCAACTAAAAGTTTAGCTTATCATTTGGGAGGAAAAAGTGTAAAGTCCATCTTAAAAGCCTCCCTAATAGGAACACCCTTACCATTATGCTCCTGCGGTGTTATTCCCACCGCAGTAGCGTTGAGAAAAGAGGGCGCCTCAAAGGAATCAACAGTTTCCTTTTTAATCGCCACACCTGAGACCGGAGTTGATTCTATCTCTTTATCCTATGCTCTTTTGGATCCCCTGATGACCGTGTTCCGACCTATATCAGCAGTTGTGACTTCAATCTCAGCAGGTTTAGCCCAGATGCTTTTCGGTGACAGAAAAAATCAAAAGGCAGAAGTTTTATCTGATAAAGAAAGGTGTTGCAAAGATGAGTGCGAGGTTTCCAAAAAGAGTGAAAACCGAAAAAGTTTCACCCAAAAATTAAAAGGTTCTTTTAGGTATGGATTCTTCATCTTTTTCGAGGATCTTGTCTGGTATATTGTTTTAGGATTTTTGATTGCTTCTTTGATCTCTGTTTTGGTTCCTCAAAGTTTTTTCATCGATAATTTAAAAGGCCAAGGACTTATTCCTATGTTGGCTATGATTTTGGTAGGGGTTCCCCTTTATATCTGTTCCACCTCGGCCACTCCCATAGCCAGCGCCCTGATTTTGAAAGGGGTCTCACCCGGAGCAGCTCTGGTTTTGCTTTTAGTGGGACCAGCAACCAATGTAGCAACCATCATAGCAGTGAGAAAATTTCTGGGGAAAAGGAGTTTGCTTTTATATATCGGTTCAATCGTGGTTTTGAGTTTACTTTTAGGATTTTTATTAAACTGGCTCTATTTTCTTTTGCATCTCAGCCCAACTGCAGAATTAGGTCAGGGAGCAGAATTAGTTCCAAAAACTCTTAAAGTGATCTCAACTTTTATTTTTCTTTTGATGGTTTTACTGACAGGTGCCAAAAGGCTTTTTTTAGCAAGGCAACCGAAAACTTTAGCTTCACAAACGTCAAAGAAAATCAAGACGTAAAAATTTGAACTGGCTATTTTGTTGCAAACTCTATCAGACCTTAGAGATGAAAAAATTTATTCGGACTAAAAGTTTTTTATTTTTTCTTTTGCCAATTATTTTAATTTTCTTCTCTTTTCATCTTTTATGGGGCGGTGAATCAAAGGAAAAAGAAAAAAACACAGATTTGATCTGGTACCGCTATGATTTGGGATTGAAAAAGGCGGAAAAGGGGAAAAAACATCTTTTGCTCTATTTCTACACCAAGTATTGTGGATACTGCAGAAAAATGGAGAAAAACACTTTTTCTGACCGGAGGGTTAAAGAGATTCTCAATGATAATTACGTAAGCGTTAGAGTGGATGCAGGATCAAGAAACAAAGTTAAGTTCGATGGTTCCCAGATCACCGAAAGAGAACTGGCACTTAAATATCGGGTGAGGGGATATCCGAGCAATTGGTTTTTAAAACCTGATGGTGAAAAAATTGCTCCAGTTATTGGATATATTGACCCGAAAAAATTCCTTTATATCTTAGAATATGTTAAAGATGATACTTACGAGAAGATGAGCTTCTCAGAGTATATGAAGCGTAAAAAAAGAGAAGAATAAAAGCAAAAACCAAGTTGCTTCTTTTCATCCATCTGAACCTTTTTGTTGACACGGGCTAATTTATTTTATATTTTACTTTAAAATGAAGACAAAAATTTTTGTTTTTTTTCTCCTTTTTTTAATCATTCCTTCCCTTTCCTGGGGAGCAAAATACTCAGGCGAGTTCCTGTATCTGGGAGTAGGGGGTAAAGCTTTAGGGATGGGGGGTGCTTTTGTCTCGATCGCAGATGATGCCTCTGCCGGATACTGGAATCCTGCTGGTCTTTCTCAGCTTGACCAAAAAGAGCTTGTCTTTATGCATTCGGAAACCTTCGGCTCACTTTTAAATCACGATTTTTTGGGTTATGTTCTCCCATTGCATAAATCAACTTTGGCTTTTAGTTTGATTTGTCTCGGAGGTGGGGGTATAAAAATAACTGAGCTTCAAAATCCAGGTGAGCCTATAAGTGCGAGTAATCGCCCCTACGTAAAAGAAGAGAAATCTCATGGAGATTATGTCTTTATCTTCTCCTATTCCTTAGGAAAAAGCAAAAAATTCTTTTTAGGAGCAAATTTTAAACTTATATACAGGAACATAGCAGTTAACTCTGCTTATGGAGCTGGCTTGGATATAGGAGCTTTGGTAAATTTAGCTCACAATATCACCTTGGGCGTAAATCTTATGGATTTTACCACTACCCTTTTAGCTTATGATACCGGGACAAAAGAGAGCATATACCCTACTTTTAAATTAGGGTTAAGCACCAAAAGAAAATTCGAAAACTTCTTTTTGACTTTAGCTTTGGATAGTGATATAAGAAAGGAGAAAAGAAGGCATTCTACCCAGTATTGGATTGGTGATTTTTCCTTAGATACTCATTATGGATTAGATTTGTCTTATCTTGAAAAGTTTATGTTAAGAGGTGGATTTGACCAGGGCAATTTGACCTTAGGTTTTGGCTTTAAAGTTAAAAGATTTACAGTTGATATGGCTTTTTTAGACCACGATGAACTTGATAACACTTATCGCATCTCCTTGAAACTTAAGTTTTAGCTATGAAAGGGTTGAAACTTTTTTCCCTTTGTCTTTTTATCCTTTTTTTAAGCTGTTCTTTCCAAAAATTCCTTCACTCAGAAAAAGAGATAATAGCCAGAATTGATGGAAAAATTATCACATTAGCTCAATTTGAATCCAAACTAAAAGAAATGGGTTATTATTCAACAACTCCTGGTGAAGATTTTAAAAAGAAAAAAGAGGCATTGGAAAGTCTTTTAACAGATATTCTGGTCGAGGAAAAAGCAAAATCCCTAAATTTATCCCGGGATAAAGAGTTTCTAAGATTAAAACAAAAGCATATGGATAATTTTCTTTTAGAGCTTTTGTACAAAAAACATATAGATGAAAAAACCTTTGTCTTTTCTTATGAGATAGATTCTTTTTATCAGGAACATAAAGATGAATATTGGGAGACTCCTGAGTTTGCCAGAACCTACCATATCTTAGTTAGAGTTGGAGTCGATTCTTCTGATACTAACTTTTTGGAAAAAGATAGAAAAGCAAAAGAAAAAATTCTTGAGATTCGCAAAAAAATAGAGGGAGGAGAGAATTTTTTTGAGTTAGCAAAAGAATACTCTGATGATAAGACCACAAAAAACAAGGGAGGTTATCTTGGAAAGTTAAGAAGGGGGATTATAATTCCGGAGTTTGAGAAGGTGGTCTTCTCTTTGAATCCTGGTGAAGTCTCAGAGCCTGTCAGAACCCGGGATGGATACCATTTGATCAGGGTGACAGAGATTAAAAGAGGGAAAAGGCGTCCTTTGGATCAGGAGGTTTCTAAAACTATAGAAATTTATCTAAAAAAGGAAAAGGAGGAAAAGAAGGCAACAGATTATG
The DNA here is from genome assembly GCA_030615745.1 of Candidatus Zixiibacteriota bacterium. GTDB lineage: Bacteria > Zixibacteria > MSB-5A5 > MSB-5A5 > SM23-73-2 > SM23-73-2. Next base: position 4,460 of record JAUWYR010000057.1, read on the forward strand.
TGGAAAACTTAAAAAACCAAGCAAATTTGATATTTAATGAAGAGGTCTTATCGCAGAATGACTCTTTTGTGACTGGAAACCCATGGGTGATGATAATAAACGATAAAGATACAGTATGGTTTGAAGAATATTATGACTTCGCTTCTGCCTGGAAAATCACAAAGGAATTAGATTCTTTTCAACTCGAGAATAAAAAAGAGTTTTTAAAAGAGAATTTTTTGTTTTTTCCTGTTTTAAAACAGGATGCTATTGCCAAAGGATACCATACCTCAGAGGAATATTACAAAGAGGAAAAGTCTTTTGGGCTAAGTCAGGCGAAAATTAGAATTTTGGGAGAGGTCAACATAGATGATTATAATCCCACTGAAAAAGAGATATGGGATTATTATCTTTTAAATCAAGATAGGTTTGGAGGTGATACAACCATCTGGGTTCAGCATATTGTTTTCACTGACTCGACCCAGGCAGAAAAAGTATATGAAAAGATTCTAGGTGGAGCTGACTTCGCTGAAATAGCAAAAAAATACTTAGCTGAAGACAAGAATTTGGTTTTTGATCTCGGATATATCAATTCCCAGAAGATGCCGGAGGAGTTTTTCAAAACTGCACTTAAAATAGACACGGGTAAGATTAGCCATCCGGTAAAGACTGAGTTTGGTTATCATCTGATTAAAGTTTTGGATAAAAAGATAAATTACCCTAAAAAAATATACATAGGAGAGATAAAAAACCAGTTAAAGCAGAAAGAATATAAAAGAAGAAAAGCTTTCTGGGAGAAAAAATTACAAGAAGGGGAAAAGATCTGGATTAACAAAAGGCTTTTAAGAAGCTACAGGTTAAAAAAGAGTTAACAAGGGGATAGATTGGACATATCCATCAAAAATGAACTGAAAAGGAAAGCTATTCATTTGGGCGCAGCTGTTATTCCTCTATCCTATTATTTTCTTTTTTCCAAACATACTGCTTTGTGCATTTATATACCTATCGCCTTAGTGTCGATTTTTATTGATATGATAAGGCTTTTGAAGTGGCCTCGTTTATCAAGGGTGATCAGATGGTTTTTGCGTCCTATCCTGAGACGCCACGAGAGATTTGACTTTACTGGCTCAAGCTATATTTTATCTGCCTTCGTTTTATCAGTGATTTTTTTTGACAAAAAAATAGCAGTGGCGGTCCTATGTTTTGCTATTATAGGGGATGTGGCAGCTGCTTTAGTTGGCAGGTTCTTTGGGAGTGTGCAGGTGAATGGTAAAAAGACCTTGGAGGGGAGCTTAGCATTCTTCCTTATGTGCCTTTTAATTGTCATCGTCATCCCCTCCATCCCATTTTGGATAGGGGTTTTGGGCGCCTTGGTTGCAACATTAGTTGAGGCGGTGAGCTTTCCTTTAAACGATAATCTAACCGTTCCTTTGATCTCAGGAATGGCGATGAAGATTTTGTTTCTGCTGTAAATTTTCATAATTTTTTGTTGTCTTTTAGTTTTATTGATAATTTGCTTTAAGGGGATGTTATCATTCCCGTTTAAATTCTTTTAGTATTTAGATTAGAAGCAAAAACAAGTTTTTGCACTCCTTTTCTCGTGAGGCATAAAGCCCGACGCTACTTTACTCTTGTCACGGTTTATGCCGAAAAAAGGGTGTAGGTCGATTTTCTAAAATCGACTCTTTTCTGTCGAAATTGGAATTTCGACCTACAACATTGGAATTTTGACTTACAACTACTTTAAATACCGCTGTCTTGGATAATTCCTCTTGACTTCTCTTTTGCGGTTTCTAAATTGATTAAAAAAGTGAAAAACGGATGAACAAAACCTCCTCCTTTTCACATATCATATGCGTAGCAGAATCTTTATAGCTCAGAAAAATTGAATAAATTATGAGGAATTATCCAGAACGTTCTTCGGTAATCGACTTAAGAAGCGATACCGTTACCAAACCCTCTTTAGCAATGAGGGAGGCTATTTTTAAGGCTGAGGTTGGGGATGATGTTTTCGGGGACGACCCTACTGTTGTTAAATTGGAGATGATTATCGCAGATTTGTTAGGCAAAGAATATGCCCTTTTTGTTCCGAGCGGGACCATGGCTAATCAGATCGCCTTGCGGAGTTTGACTCAGCCCGGGGATGAGGTCATCTTAGAGAAAGACTCTCATATTTTTAACTATGAAGCAGGCTCTGCCTCTGCTCTGTCCGGTTTACAGCTTCTACCTATCAAAGGCAAAAGAGGCGTTATCACCAAAGAACAGATCGAAGCTGAGATAAGACCAGAGGACATCCATCATCCCAGATCAAAGATTATCTCTTTAGAGAATACCCATAATCGAGCAGGAGGGACTATCTTTCCCTTAGATGAAATTAAAAGAATTTTCAAATTAGCAAAAGAGAATAATCTCAAGCTATATTTAGATGGTGCCAGGTTGTGGAATGCAGTTATTGCAACAGGTATACCTTTACATAAATGGGCAAAAAATTTTCATTCAGTATCAGTATGTCTTTCCAAAGGATTAGGAGCTCCGATCGGCTCGGTTTTAGCAGGAGATGAGGAGTTTATTAAAAAAGCAAGAAGGATAAGAAAAATGTATGGTGGAGGGATGAGGCAGGTTGGGATTATCGCTTCAGCAGGAATATATGCGGTTGAGAATAATTTCAACCGATTGATCGAGGATCACAGAAATGCAAAACTTTTAGCTGAGAGGTTATCCGAGCTAAAAGGTATCAAAATCGATCTGGAAAGCGTCCATACAAATATCGTAGTTTTAGACATTTCCGAATCTGGTAAGGATGTTCCTTCAGTTATAAAAGAATTAAAAGAAAAAGGGGTTTTGGTTGTTCCTTTTGGAAAAACGAAGATAAGGGTAGTTTGTCATTTAGATGTTACAAGAGATGATATTCTAAGGGCGTTGGAGAAGTTCAAGGAGGTTTTTGAAAGTTAAATTCCTAACAGATTAAACAGATTAGTAGACAGTATTCAGTAGACAGTAGACAGAAAACAGAAAACGGTAGACAGTAAACGGTAAACGGTTGCTCTAAAGGGATGTTATCATCCCCGTTTAAATTTTTTTAGGGTATAGTTTGTCGAAATTGGAATTTCGACCTACTTTTTTTTATCACTCTGCAAGGGAGCCCACCCTGGCCGGGCAGGCAAGGGGCTCCCCTACATTTCTGGAGTGCAATCCATATGGATTGCGAGCAAAAACAAGTTTTTGCACTCCTTTTTAACTATAATCTTGTTTCTCTGCACAAAGAAAGTATTGGGTATAGCGTATTATAAAGTGCAATATATTTCTTGACAAATCTTTGCAATAAATTATTTTTTCATAGATTACTGGGGGATCGTCCAGTGGTAGGACACATGGCTCTGGACCATGGAACCGGGGTTCGAATCCCTGTCCCCCAGCCAATCTTCCGTTTTGACCCCTTTGGCTAAGATGTCAAAGGGTTTTCTGTATGTGGCACAAAGAGTTCCATTAGTGAGGGTGCAGTTCGAAAGTATATAATCCAAAAGTTTCCTCTTTTCAAAGGCATTTTGGCTAAGATAAAGGGGATAAGCACGATGTGCCAGTTCTAAGATTTTTACTCCCTGGTCAAAGTAGTTTACATTGGCGTTCTCGTGTTTTTCAATTTTCTCCCTTATTGCCTGTTGTTCGTCTCTCCATTCTTCAGATTTCTCTCTCCAGAAGTCCTCAGTTATCTTGCCATCTAATTTGTCCAAATAGACTTGGTCGAGTCGATTTTGAATTCTTACATACTGAGCATTTAGGTTCTTTATCATCTGGTCATGGTATTCCTTCTCGTCCTTATGACTCAATCTTAAAGCTTCCTTTATCAATTCCAGATGTGTTTTGTCTATGCAAATATTTTTGACAGTTTCGCCCAACTTCTCTTCCAATTCTTCTTCCCTAATCCAGGAATTGCCACATTTGCCTTTAAAGCCGGTGCAGTGATAGTAGATATATTTTCCTTTTTTGATTTCTGCAGTTATAGTGCATCCGCATTTTCCGCAGGTCAAAAGCCCTCCAAAAGCAAAGGTTCTATTGGAATATTTAGGTTTGTTTTGCCTTTTGAAGACCTCTTGCACTGTGTCAAACAATTCCTTGCTTATGATAGGTGGGTGATTGCCTTTATAAATTTTTCCGTCCCATTTGAAGTATCCGGTATAAAAGGTGTTTTTTAATATCCTTTCTGCGTTGCTTCTGCTGATGTATTTTTCAGACTTTCTATATTTTAAACCTTCTTCTATGCACTTTTGTCTGATAGCGGAGATGGAATAATTCCCGGACGCATACCATTGGAACATCAGTTTAATAAAAGGTGCTCTTTTGGGGTCAATTTCGATGGTGTGAGTTTCCTTGTTATTGATATATCCCAAAGGTGCTTTGTTGGGATACCCACCTTGCTCTACCTTTTCAGTAAGTCCTTTTTTAACCTCATCAGACAGATTATCAATATAATTTTTCGCCATCAGCACTTTTATTCCGTGTATAAACTTCTGATGTGACTTAGAATCCTTGCTTAAAACTTCACCTTCTTTGACCAGATGTATCTCTAAATCAAGCTCATCTATTGTTATATAATCTTTGAAATTTCTGTAAAGTCTATCTGTTTTTTCAACAAGGATGGTGTTAACCTCAGGATTTTTCTGAAGGAATTTTATCATCTCCCCAAAGTTTGCTCTTCCGGCTTTTTTGGCTGTTTCAACGTCGATGAATTCTTTAACTATTTTGAGATTGTTTTTATAGGCGTAGTCTTTGAGGAGTCTTAGCTGAGCAGGTATAGAATATCCTTCTTTTTCCTGCTCTTTGCTGGATACTCTTGCGTAAACAATCGCTTTCATGTAATTTCTCTAACTTTGCCTCACTCTATTAAGCTATCTTTTCAGTTCCTGACCGATTTATGTCATAGAATAAACAGCTTGCTTTCTGCCTGAGCAAGAATTGTATCTCTTAGTCCTCGGCATAATGGCACAAGTGCATCAAAACCTAAACCGAGGTTATTCTTAAATAAGCTCTCTGAAAGTATCAAATATTTCCACTCCTGAGGCTGGCGAAATTCGCCTGGTGGTGGAACTGTTGACGCCTGCTCACACCAAGCAACTGCCGCTCTAACCTTGACTGTAACATTGGGGCTATTTAAGTCTCTATCTGCCTTGGTTTCCACAAGATAATCCCTGTCAGCTGTTTTTACGATAAAGTCTACCTCATAGTTTCTCAGGATACCTGTTTCATCCCTATATGTGATTTTCAACTTGTGCCGTCTATCCAGTTTAGAGTAAGAGAGAACTTCTGCTGACGGATTTAATGTATTTATCATAAAATCTCGTTCAAATCCTCCCCCTTTGACTTGATAACCGAGTCTTGGATATATACTCTTATCCGTCTCTATCGATTTACTCTCCCTTACCATAATCCTCGGAACATCTGATAGTTTACCCCAAATCCCCTTTACCTCATATTTGTATCCCTCTATCAGTTTCACTATCGCCTGATGGATGGTTTGAACGATATGATCAAAGACAACTGTATAATTCAAAACACAGTAGTTTTCCTGTTTGGTAAAGTCGATAGATTCCCCAAAGCAATATTCGGACACATAATCATCAATCAATTCTGCAATCTTTGCCTGTTGTGCTGTAAGAATAGAAGTTCTTCCCCTTATTGCTACTGCTCTGGATGCCTGTCTTAAGAAATGCGAATAATCAAAATCCTCATTATCCAGTTTCATTTTTAAAACCTTTGACAGATTTTTTATCTACAAAATTCTTGCATTTTCGGGCCATCATTTTCGTGGGCATACCTTTGAATCTGATGCACCACAAACCTTCTGGTGTTTTGACAGAGCAGATACAGCGGAAACATTTTAGACTATTTTTGTTTAGCTTTGTCATTGAAGATAATTTGGGAGAGCTTTTTAAGAAGTTAATTTATGAAGCATGCTATTTATGCCGACAATTCAGAAATTGTCTTTGATGAAAAACTTGACTTTACGTTAGTATTATTTCTCTATCTGCGTCTGCTTAGAAAGAGGCTAAAGCTTCTTTGTAGATGAGTGTGCAAAAGTTGTCCTCGCGGAATCCAATTAAAAAGCTCCGTCTTCATAGACTAGGACTTTTACACATTGACACGCTAAGCTGCTTTAGTTGATGATCACTATCTTCTTAACCTTATTGAACTTATTAACTTTTATTCAGAGAAGGTAAATTCGGCTAGCTAGATCATTCCCTCTTTTATCTTTGCTGTTCCAATAGACTTCTTTATTTTCGGCTGTTTGTGTTTCATCGGG
>JAUWYR010000071.1 GCA_030615745.1 Candidatus Zixiibacteriota bacterium
AAAAGATACCCTGTGGGTATTTCCCAAATCTGAGCCATAAGGAACAAAAGCATAATCTAAACCATAAGATTTGACTTTCAATCCAAATCCCAAACTATAACTTTTCTCATCATATCCGAACTGATAACCACCTCTCAAAGCTAATGTGCTGGAATATAAATACTCCACACCAAAATGGACTTTAAGCTCGGAATCTTTAGGTTTAACTACATCTAAACCTAAGGTGAAGTCACCTTTTAAAGGTTTTTGCACAAGAAAATAAGAAAGACCAGCTCTGTAGGTAGTGGGTAGAGAAAACTTTTGTTCTTCGAATTTCATCTTTTGACCAAAATTTGATATAACAAAACCCAGATTCACATTTTTCAAAAGATAAAAAATCGCTCCCAAATCCATTCCCCATCCAGACGCAGAGCTCAAATCGATTTTCTCATAAAGCCATTTTCCTGAAAAACCCAAGCTTATTTTAGGGTTTATTTTTCTTGATAAGGAGAATCCGAAAGATGCTTGATGAGCATCAAATGTTGACTGTGGCTTCTGAGTCGCTTTTGTTCTTTTTGGTATATCAGGCACCTGATTAATGGTGATGCTGAAACCAAAATAACACTCTTTTGTTTTCAAAGCAGATGCAAGATATTCAGTTGAGATATCCTGAAACCACTTATTGTGCATAAATGTTATTTCAATCCCTTCAAGTTCAGAAAGCCCTGCTGGATTCCAATATAAAGATGACAGACCATCAGCCATTCCAACAAAAGCCTCTCCCATGGCGCAGGCTTTTGCCCCCATACCTATCTTTAAAAAGCTCATCCCGGGATTTTCAGCTTCAAAAAAAACTTTAGCTGAAATGCTATTTGAAAAAAATAAAAGCAAAAAGAATAAAAGATAAATTCTTTTCATTTTAAAATTTAACCTGCATTGAGAAAAGATGATCCGGGTCCTCTTCTACAGCGGAAAAGATATAGGCATAATCAAAATGAAATAAAACTTTGTTAAAAGAGTGTTTAATCCCTGCACCAAAAGTCAAAGCACCATCATTATAACCTGCTCTTAAAGCAATTCTTTCTATCATATTATATTCGGCGCCAAAAAAAACTCTTACATCTTGTTTTTCATTCTTATCAAGCTCAAAGGCAAGCAAAAGCCTTTTTTGAAAAAAAAGATAGGAGCCACCGAATTTGAAATTCAATGGAAAGTTTTCTTTGGTATCTGTGCCATCCTCACCATATTTACTCCAATACTTTAAGCTGTTCCAGGAATATTTCATCCCAACATTTTGAGCGCAAACCCCAATTCGCAGGTCCGAGGTTGGCTTTCCCATCGCTCCGAAATCGAATCCAACCCCATAAGCTGAAATATCTGCTAAATTATACTGGATATACTTTATATTTAAGCCCAAAAAGAGTTTCTCATGTATTTTTCGGGCGAAATTAAAAAAGACCGCATTCTGGTAGTTTTTTATCTCTTCAGTAGGGTTCCCCTCAAGATCCCTTCCAATAACATCACCAACTCCAACATTGATCCAGCTCACGCTAATTGCTGCTTCACCCTTGACCGGCTGAGCATAACAGACCCATCCCATCCCCCTATCCAAAAACATCTTTCGGTATGAAGCGCCAACTATGCGATTCTGGAGCTGAACCGTCCCGGCTGGATTCCACAACGCACCTCCTGCATTATCAGCCACCCCTACAAATGCCTGGCCCATTCCAACCGCTCTTCCCTCTAAACCTAAAAGAAAAAAAGAGCCGGCATACCCACCATCCCCAGTCTCAGCATAACTTGATGTCTGAAGAAAAAAGCAAAAGAATATAATAAAGAAGCCATAAAAAATTATTGAAACACGCGAAGCTCGAAGAGCCTTGACAACATCTTGGCGATAAGATTTGGAGTGTAAACCTTTAGGTTTACTCCATAGTGATTTGATTAGGGCAAAGCTAAAGCTTTGCACTCCAGAAAACTTTAAACTCAACATATATTCTCCTTAATTTTTATCTCTGCCACTCAAAAATTAAAAAAGATGAAAGCTCTATTTAATCACCACAACCTTACCCCATTGGGTTTGCCCTGGCGATTCTATCTTGAAAAAATAAACTCCATTCGCCACCACATCTCCCTTATCATTTCTCCCATCCCAGATAACCTCACAGCCTCTAATTTCATCAAATTCTTGTTCTATAGTAGTAACCAAATTCATTGCAAAATCGTATATCTTTACGGTAACTGCTCCGGGGTCTTCTATATCAAAGCATATCCTGGTTTTCCCTGTGAGCAAATAAGGAGAAAAAGGAGAGGGATAAGCATAAGCAGGCGGGGCGCTCACATAAGCTCTGAAAACATCTCCAAAATCACTTACCGATGCATCCTTTTTAATTCTTATAAGTCCATCGAAATTCCCAGCCCAGACACTATCCCTGACAACTTTCACCGCATAATACTCTTTGCTCAAAATCTGTTGGTCCGGTCTTTGTTCGTCAATAATGTAGTCGAATACATCCCAGCTTTCTCCCCAATCATAAGACCTTTTCAATCCTGAGCTGGTAGCAACCCAAACCACCGAGTCATCGAAGTCGAAATTCCAGGCTTTATCTCCGCTTAACAATACCTCCCAGGTTTTCCCATCATCTGTTGTCCTGCTCACCCCGTAATACCCTGCGTAAGCTGGCTGGGTGCCAGCCCAGACTATCTTTTTATCATTATACTCCTGAACTCCTAATGCCACCACAAAATCGCCTGAAATTCCAGATCCCCCTTCATAGGAGTATGAGATAACCGTATCAGCTGAATCTGAATCAGTGTAGATGAACTTAAAAATTCCCGCAGCAGTTCCAGCCCATAAAGCAAGTTTATAAGTTATGAAGAATTTAAAGATCTTCCAAGTTTCCCCTAAATCAGAAGAACTACATATCCCCTCACCAGACCCAGCCCAGACCATATTATCAGAAACATTAACTGAATAAAACTCTGGTGAAAGTGGTTTGAAGTCGTTCTCGGAATCCGATATTTTCAAGTTCTCCCATGTCTGGCCATAGTCATAAGACCTTTTGACTCCAGATGAGGTTGCTACATACACAGTTTTACCTTTAAAATCAAAATCCCATACCCTCTCCCCTTTCAAACGCACGGTCCAGGTTTCGCCATCATCAGTCGATTTGCTTACTCCATACTCCCCTCCATCAAGGGTAGGACAGGTTCCTGCCCAGATAATTTTTGTGGTATCAGAATTTTGATAGTTCTGAACCCTCACACAAACAACAGAATCACCGGAAAGACCATCTTGATCAGAAGTACAATTTATCACTGTGTCTGGTGTGTCTGTATTAGTATATATAAATTTATATATCCCGGAAGTTGCTGTTCCAACCCATACAACTGTGCTATCTTCTCTTTTTTCGATGAAAACTGATCTAACCGGAGAATCGGTAAATATGCTCTCCCACATAATACTATCTCCATCATATTTGCTTCGAATTAAACCACCAGAATCACACGCAGCCCAGACTGTTGAATCTATCGTGGCTATATCATAAACAA
>JAUWYR010000049.1 GCA_030615745.1 Candidatus Zixiibacteriota bacterium
TGAAGACAAGGAATTTAAAGTGCCGCTTGTCTGGGAAACCCAGCCTGTTCCCCCGTTCGTGGCCTTGAGGATTGTTCCAGAATCCCCGACAGCCCAACCTCTGTCAGCATTCACAAAGTGGACTGAAGACAAGGAATTTAAAGTGCCGCTTGTCTGGGAAACCCAGTCCGTTGACCGGTAGTATATTGTGTCCCACTCAGCTGGATCATTTATACTATCAGCTGAGAGCCACTGAGGGTCACCTAGCACAGGTGGCGTAGCAAAATCTCCAATCGCATAGCGAATTGGAATAATAGGATCAACGCAGGTGCTCTCGGATCTCAACGGTTCAAAAAGATAATACGCATATAAATGACACCCAAAAGGAGGTTCAGGGTATTCATAAAACCACTGTATATTGCTATGGAAAACTCTAGCATCACAGGCATAGATGCCTGGTTCTTTGACCCACCATTCCCATCGAGTTGAGGAAACCGACAATTGGACATCTTGATACTCATCTTGACAGCTATCAGAACCGGGGAGAGATACAAAGGCTCGTGCAACCGCATCTGAATCTGGATTGCCTGGTGAGCTTAGCAGTACCCAAGTGCTCGTCTCGGTGTCCCACTTCCAAGATTCCACCTCAGTGCCCTCTTGGGCAAAAGCATGTAACTGCAAAAGGCAAACAAAAATGACTAATAATGAAAGTCCTTTCATATTTCTCTCTCCGTCAATGAACCTTTTGAGAATTTTAGTGTTTTGTCAGGACCTCAATCCTGATACCTTTTAAGCGTCAGGAGTAAAGCTGCTGACGCAACTATTTAAAACATACTTCTATCCCCAAAATTCTCTATCAAAGCCTTCATTGGCAAACTTCTTTATTTTAACAAAAGATAAGATTTTTTATATTTTTGTCAATAAAAAAGATATCGTCTCTGAAAAAAAGTGGCTTTTGAAGGAAAAAGCGTTGATTTTCAACATCTTACGCAACCTGCCTGCACGGCCAGGGATAACTTCCTCGCCGAGCCAGAGAAAGGTATTAATTTTCACTAACTTGCGCCCATATGGGCGGCTACCTGTGAAAAAGTATTTACAAAGTCTTCAAATACGCATCAATCGCACGTGCAGATTTTTTCCCTGCTCCAGCAGCTAAGATAACAGTTGCACCACCGGTAACTATATCGCCTCCTGCAAATACTCCTTTTCTTGAGGTCTGTCCGGTTTCCAAATCAGCAATGATGTTACCCCATTTGTTTACCTCAAGTCCTGGGGTGGTTCGGGGAACTAAAGGATGGGAGCTGTTACCAATTGCAACTACCACAGTATCAACCTCCATTATAAAATTAGAGCCTTTGATCGGAACAGGTCTTCTTCTGCCAGATGCGTCCGGCTCTCCTAACTCCATTCGCAGGCATTCCATACCAGTTACCCAGCCATCTTCGTTGCTGATATATTTAATCGGTGTGGTCAGAAAATGAAACTTTATTCCTTCCTCCTCAGCATGGTGAATCTCCACTTCCCTTGCTGGCATCTCAGCTCTTGACCTGCGATAGACAATATAAGCGTTTTTAGCTCCCAATCTCAAGCCAATCCTGACCGCATCCATAGCAGTGTTTCCACCCCCTAAAACCGCAACATTTTTGCCTGAGAAAATAGGTGTATCATGGTCTGGAAAAGCATAGGCTTTCATCAAATTTGAACGGGTAAGATATTCATTAGCAGAATATATCCCACATAAATTCTCCCCTGGAATATGCATGAAATTTGGAAGCCCAGCACCTGTTCCTAAAAAAACCACCTGATACCCCTCCTCAAAAAGCTCATCCACTGTCTGGGATGCACCAACAGGCCAGCTCAACTTTATTTTAACCCCCAATTTTCTCAGATAATCAACCTCAGCCTCAACCATCGCCTTTGGTAATCTGAACTCAGGAATCCCATATACTAAAACTCCGCCAGCCTTATGCAAAAGCTCGAAAACAGTCACCTCATGACCCATCTTCACCAGATCACCTGCAACAGTAAGACCAGCAGGACCAGAACCAACAACTGCAACTTTTTTGCCGGTCTTTTTTTCAATTTTTGGAATCTCTATTTCACCTTCATCTTTCTCATAATCAGCCACGAATCTCTCTAAATTTCCTATGGCAACTGGATCAAACTTCTTAGCTAAAACGCAGGTCTTCTCACACTGATCCTCCTGTGGACATACTCGTCCGCAAACTGCTGGAAGACTATTGGTCTCTTTTATCTTTTTAGCAGCTCCGATAAAATCTTCATCTTCGATCAATTTGATAAATCCGGGTATATCTATCTCCACCGGACACCCATCCATGCAGGTTGGCCTTTTGCATTGTAGACATCTCAAAGCTTCCTTTTGAGCTAACTCAGGCGTGTATCCTAAAGGAACCTCAAAAAAATTGCTTTTTCTTTGCTCTGGAGTTTGCTCCGGCATTCTCTGACGTGGGATTTTCAATCTTTCTTTAGCTTCCATCCTCAGCACTCCTTTCTATTGTTTTCCCATTAAAGAAAGATAGCGCTCCATAGCTATTTTTTCTTCCTTCAGATACATCTTAAGCCTTATAGAGAGTTCATCGAAATCTACTTTGTGACCATCGAAATCAGGTCCATCAACACAGGCGAACTTAGTCTCCCCTCCTACGCTAACCCGGCACACGCCACACATCCCGGTTCCATCTATCATAATTGGATTTAAGCTAACCATAGTCTTTATCCGGTATGGTTTGGTCACATAACAAACCGCCTTCATCATAGGAACAGGTCCAATAGCCATAACAAAGTCTATTTTCTTTTTGTTTTTTAACATTTCTGCCAAGGGTTCTGAAACCAATCCACGGGTTCCGTAGGAGCCATCATCTGTTGTGATCAAAAGCTCATCCGAGATTTTTCTCATCTCTTCCTCCATAAAAAGAAGCTCTTTGGACCTTGCTCCGATAATCGATATAACTTTGTTTCCACAACCTTTTAAAGCCTTTGCAATAGGATGAAGAGGTGCGATTCCAATCCCACCTCCCACACACACAGAGGTGCCGTAGTTTTTTATAGGGGTTGGTTTTCCAAGAGGTCCTATCACATCTGAAAGTGTCTCACCGGGTTTAAAAGTTGCAAGCTCGGCTGTGGATTTCCCAACCTCCTGAAAAATTATGGTCAAAATATCATTCTCTAAGTCAAGGTCAGCAATTGACATAGGAATCCTCTCCCCCCTCTCATGAATCCTCAAGATAACAAATTGACCAGGCTTGGCTTTTCTTACAATATGAGGAACTTTTAGCTTGATTAAGTTGATTTTTGGGCCAAGACTTTCTTTCTCCAAAATCTTGCTCAATCTTTGCTCCTTTCCCTTTTTAACCTTTCGATCTCTTTCACAAAATACTCTTTATAAAAGAAAACCACCTCTTTTGTGGAGAAAGAATTTATCGCTTCTTTATCCTTTAAACTCAGATAATTTCTTCTGAAAAGTGAATCAACAAATAGCAACGAATCGATACCTTGAATAACTTTTTCATAGTTTTTTGAATCGAAATTTTCTTTTAAATTTAAGGGAAGAATTCTTTTGAAGTCATCAAGTCTTTTTTGAAGATTTTCAATTTTTGATTCTCCACAATTTAAAAAAATAATTATTAAAATCGCAGATATAAGAATAAAAGAAAATAATACTTTAAACACCTTTATGCATCACCTTAGCAGTTTTAGCTTCCTCTACAATCCTTTCAGTATCAGAAGCTATAACCAGCTCCTCATTGGTAAGGATGGCAAAGACTTTTACCTTAGAGTTGATTGTGCTTATCTCACCCTCTTTCCCCACAGCCTCTTCGTTTTTTTTATCATCGATTTCGACTCCGAGAAATTCCAAACCCTCACAACTTTTTTTACGAACCAAAGGGGAGTTCTCACCGATGCCGGCAGTGAAAATCAAAGCATCCAACCCTCCCATACAGGCAGCATAAGCTCCTATATACTTTTTTATACGGTAACAGTAAAGATCAAAAGCGAGTTGTGCCCCGCGATTCCCCTTTTCACACTCTTCGATTATATCTTTCATATCACTCGATATCCCTGATATTCCCTGCATTCCACTGTGTTTGTTTAAAAGGGTGTTAGCTTCGTGTAAGGAAAGCTCCTCCCTGGCTATAATATGTAAAATTATTGCGGGATCCAAGTCTCCGCATCGAGTTCCCATTAAAAGCCCTTCGAGTGGAGTGAATCCCATAGTTGTATCAACAGAGATCCCTTCCTTTATCGCTGCCATGCTCGCACCATTACCTAAATGACAGGTGATCATTTTAAGTTGAAAAAGCGATTTCCCCAAAAGCTCTGCTGCCCTTCGAGAGACAAAAAAGTGAGATGTTCCGTGAAAGCCATATCTTCTTATTTCATACTTTTTATAAAGGATATAAGGTATTCCATAGATATATGCCACTTTCGGCATTCTCTGATGAAATGCGGTGTCGAATACAGCCACTTGAGGTATTTTTGGTAAAATCTTTTCACATGCATTGATTCCTCTTATGTTATGGGGATTATGCAGAGGTGCTAAATCGATGCACTCTTTTATCTTCTCCATAATCTCAGGAGTGATTAAAGCGGAATCTGAGAACTTCTCACCACCGTGAACCACCCGATGCCCTATAGCGGATATTTCCGATTTATCTTTGATCACCCCATTTTCTGGGGAAAGAAGTATGTTTACCACGTTCTCTATTGCAACTATGTGGTCTAAAATCTCTTTTGTGAGTTTGACCCCTGGGCGGTCAAAAGGCTTATGGAGCAAAAGTGACTCGCTCATCCCGATCCTTGAAACCATTCCCTTGGCTAAAGCTTTATTATCTTCAGTATCGATAAGTTGATATTTAACTGAAGAGCTTCCGCAATTTAGGACCAATATATTCATATTCTTTTTTTACTTTTCTGGAGGGGGAATAAATCCCCTTAACTTAATCTCAGGATTTTCCCCGATTTTATTTCCTTCCTCATTATATATAAAAAAACCGAGCTTTGTCTTTTTACCTAAATGTCCAGCTCTAACCAGTTTTCTTAAAAGGGGGCAGGGATTGTATTTATGTTCGGATAGCTCTTCTAATAGATTCTCCATCCATTTCATCACCACATCCAATCCCATAACATCAGCTAAGGCTAAAGGACCCATATGAAAACCATAGCCTAATTTCATCGCGGTATCGATATCCTCAGCAGTAGCAATTCCCTCCATTAGGACATGCATTGCTTCGTTCATGAAAGGAACAATTATCCTTGTAGTAACATATCCTGGATATTCATAGACCGAGACAGCGGTTTTGTTCAATTGTTCCTCACAGAACTCCTTTACCAAATCGTAGGTCCTTTGAGAAGTTCTCAACCCTCTTATAATTTCCACCAGTGGAATTTTAGTGACCGGATGCAGAAAATGAACTCCTACTACCCTATCCGATCGATTGGTAACTGATGCCAGCTCGGTGATGGACAATGTGGAGGTGTTGCTGACAATTATGGTTTCAGGAGAACAGAGTTCGCCTAATTCTTTCAAAAGTCTTTTCTTGCGCTCTTCTTCCTCCGGGATCGCTTCAATAATTATAGGCACATCGCAGACTTCCTCCAACTTGGTTGTCCCCTTTATTCGGGCTAAAATAGCCTTTTTCTCAGATAAGGTCAATCCCCATTTTTCAATCTCAGCATCCATTTCCTCGGACAAAAGCTCTATACTCTTTTTAAGGATCTCATCAGTTAAGTCGACTAAGGTAACTTCGGTCCCGGTCGCAGCTATAAGCTGGGCGATACCCCTTCCCATCACTCCTCCACCACAGATAACTATTCTTTGAATTGCCATTAAAATATCCTTTTTTTAACCACCAGAAAATAATTAAAATAATCCTTTTTACAAGCTTTTTATCAACTTTGTTACATTTTTCACAAGCTCTTACACTATTCTACGTATCCATCACCCAATCTTTTGCAACAGTTTACAAAAAGAAATAGACCTTGACTAATCTGTCCAGTCTTTTATAATAGTTTAGCTTTTAAAAAACTTTGAAATGATAAAGGGTTTTTAAACTATTCACAAGATAATCTGTCAACAATAGAATAGGAGGTGAAAAAATGGCATTAAAGACTGCTGAACAATATAAGGAAAGCCTGCGAAAGCTAAGACCGAATACATATAAGTTTGGCAATTTAATAGAGGATGTAACCACAAGCCCATATACCAAATACACAATAGAAGGGCACGCTCAGATATTTTCAGCCCAGCATAATCCAGAATACAAGGATGTTGTTACAACCAAATCTTCCTTAACCGGAGAGGAGATCTCAAGATACCTATCTTTAATAAAATCACCTGAGGATATGATTGCCAACTCCAAAATGAAAAGATTTATTTTTCAATTAACCGGAACCTGCACTGGTGGAAGATGTGCTGGGTGGAACTGTATCAATTCAATGTGGGCCACAACCTACGATATGGATAAAGAGTTGGGAACAGACTATCACCAGAGGTTGAAAAACTGGCTTTTGAAGGCGCAAAAAGAGGACATCACTGTGGCAGGAGCTTTAACTGACCCTAAAGGAGACAGGACAAAACCTCCCTCGCAACAGGATGATTTGGATTTGAATCTAAGAATTGTTGAACAAAGAAATGATGGTATAGTCGTAAGAGGTGCAAAGGTGATGATCTGCGGAGTAGCAGCAGCAAATGAGATATTTATCTTGCCTGGTTCAGGGTATAAAGAGGAAGATAAGGACTGGGCGGTCTCATTTGTTATCCCAAAAGACATAGATGGATTAACCATCGTTGAGACCAGAAGACCATCGGACACCAGGGAACAGGAGGATGGATTCGATATCCCGGTAAAATGCGGAGGAATAACCCAGGCTTATCTTTTCTTTGAGGATGTATTCGTTCCCAAGGAGAGAGTATTTATGTGCAAGGAATACAAATACACTTTAGGTGCGGTCTTAAATTTCATAATGCCATATCGAGCAGCAATTGGAGCCTGTGTTGCTGGTCAGGGAGATATAAAGATTGGAGCTGCGCTATTAGTTGCCCGTGCCAATGGTCTTTCCTCGAGGGTTTTCAGTGAGAAGCTAACAAAAATGGTCATAAACAATGAGACAACTTTTGCCATAGGGATTGCAGCAGGGGTGTTGGGGAAAAAGCATTCTTCTGGAGTATGGCAGTGCAATCCACTTTTGTCAAATGTAAATAAGGTTCACGTAGGAACTCTCCCTTATGAGACCTCTGTCCTGTCCCAGGATATAGCAGGAGGTATAGCTGAGACAGGGTGTATGCCATCATCTTTAGATTTTTATGACTCAAAATACGGAAATTTAGTTCAAAAGTATCTAAAAGCTAAAGCAAAAGCTGAAGCAAGAGCCAGAGCAGCAAGATTGGTCGAGTGGACAACAATAGGAGCAGGTGTTCCTGGATGCCTACATGGAGGTGGTTCTCCTGATGGAGCAAAACTGGTTATACGCTTAAATGCTAATTTAGAAGAGAAAGTGAAAATCGCTAAAAGATTAGCAGGAATAGAGGAGGACATCCCGGAACCTGCGAAGAAGAGATAAAATTATATAGGTCTTGAATTGGTAGCCGCAACCTTCCCTGGCCGGGCAGGCAGGTTGCGTAATACAACTTTTTGTGCTGTCAGGAGTTACCTTCCGACAGTCTTGTAACTCATACCAATAAGCTAATCTAGTTAATCAAAGGTGCACTCACCCTTGACAAGCAAATTAAAACTTTCATTTAAATTTTTTTCAAAAAATCCTTGACTTTTTGGCTTTTTTATCTTAAAATAGAATAAGAGGTATAAGTTAGCGATTTAAATTAAAACGGAGGTAAAAATATGAAAAAGATAATTAAATTAGCTGTTCTCTTTTGCTTCTTTTTCGCCATATTCCAGATTCCCGCTATTATAAGCAATGCGCAAATACCTGAAAATCCAAGGTCAACTCTGCGTTATGGTTCTCAATTGGATACCTATTTTTACTCAGATGATTTTTCTACCAGGAAGGCAGAAATGGATAGTTATGATCACTCGAAATTTTTTGATGATACTCTATCTTTTATTACTCGGGATGGGTTTTTGGTCTATATAGATAACCAAACTCTGGGATTCTTTAAGGGATCCGATGGGGACGTTTATGGATATCTCCGTTATAAATTCCCTCTTGAGGAGAAATTGGGAATTGTAAAATCTGGAACGCTTAAGGTGGATGTTTTAGTCGAAGGAGATAAATCAATCCTCTTTCTCGATAACTCCTGCGATGGCAAGGTATGGGACTCCCTTGATACTATCACGGACTCCTCCGGTCACTACGAATATGTCTTGGTGCCAGAAGAGCCCTGCACATCGCTTTTCCTGATGTTTTCAGGTGATATGGTGTTTCTCGATAATTTCTCATTGTCTCTAACGTTTTCTGACCCCAGCAATATTGACTCTCAAGACTCAGAATCTCAGTGGAATCTAAAACTCTCTCAGAATTATCCTAATCCGTTCAACCCTAAAACCTATATCGAATTTTCATTATCTAAAGCTTGTGACGTCAAAATAGATATTTACAATATCTGTGGACAAAAGATTAAGACCTTAGTAGATCAATACTTTAGAGAAGGACATAATGTGGTCGATTGGGATGGAAGGGATGATTCTAAAAACGAAGTTGCAAGTGGGATTTATTTCTACAAGTTAAGTGCAGGTGAGCTCTCACAAACCAAAAAGATGATCTTGCTAAGATAATATTAAATAATCCCTATCCTTACTGCCCATCGGAGATGGTAATATCCCAAATTGGTTCCCGCTGGATGATAACATCCAGCGGGTTCTTGTTTAAATGTAGGGGAGCCCTTTGCCTGCCCGGCCAGGGTGGGCTCCCGAATAACGGGAGGGGACCCATCCTATAAATCGGGATTTCGCCAGGTTCAACTAGCCCCTCCCCTACCTTTTTGTGCTGTCAGGAGAAAACTCCTGATACCGCAAGAAAGAAAGTTAGTCAAGGGTGCCCTCACCCTTGACAAAAAGATTAAAACCCCTAATTTGTTCTTGGCGGATGTTATCATCTGCCAAAAACTAAGTTTTTATCGAGGATGCCTGCCCGGCCAGGGATAACATCCTCGATGAACAATCGAGTTTTATTAATAAAATAAAAAAATGCTTTAAATTAAAATTCAATGACCAAAGACTTCAAAGGCTATTTTTTTGTAATCTTAGGGGCAACTCTTCTGGGAAGTATTGGGATCTTAGGAAGATTAATCTATGTCTATGAACCAGACCCTATAAAAGTCGTTACTTACAGAGGTGTAATTGCCTCGATTTTTTTATTTGGAAGTTTAGCCTTATTCAACTTTAAAAAACTCAAGATAAAAATATCTGATATCCCCTTTTTTGCTATATATGGTTTTTTAAGTGTTACCTTAACCTTTATCTTATTTTTTTATGCTATAAAATACACAACAGTTGCAGTTGCAACTATATTAATATACACATATCCAGCCTGGGTTCTGGTTTTATCTATGTTCATTTTAGACGAAAAATTAGATAGAAACAAAATCATAGCACTTCTTCTAACATTTTCTGGATGCATGTTAGTAATTCAGGTATATAACCCTTCTGTTTTGAAATTTAACTTAAAAGGGATAATTTATGGTCTTTTATGTGGTTTAGGTGCAGCATCATACACACTTTTTGGGAAAAAAGCCACTTTCAAATACGATTCACAGACTGTGGTCTCCTATGCTTTAGGATTTGGAGCTTTATTTTTACTCCTGTTTAGACCCCCACAAACTTTACTGCAAGAAAGCTATCCCACCGTAGCCTGGTTATGGATTTTCACCTTAGCCATAGTCCCAACGCTTTTAGGCTATTCTTTTTATACCAAGGGATTAAAATATCTTGAGGCTGGAAAAGCAGGAATTATAGCTACTTGGGAGGTAATTGTTGCATCTTTTTTAGCATTTATTATATTTAGTGAGAAAATGACACTTTTACAGATTTCAGGTGCGCTCTTGATTTTCTGGGGAATTTTTATTATAAAGAGAAAAGAAAAATAGGAGGTTTTTATGTCAAGTAAAAAAACAATTTTTTTGATTTTAGTTTTTTCCTTTATTTTTTTGGTTGTTTCATTTTTCTTAATTGGAGAAAAAGAAAAAAACCTCAGAGCCAGAGCGGAGATAAAGCCGAGCATAAAGCTTCCAGCACCTCATCCTAAAAGCAAGACCTCAGTTGAACAGGCACTTTCCAAACGCAGGTCAGTGAGAACTTATAAAGACGAGCCTTTAACCATTGAACAGATCTCCCAGCTCTGCTGGTCTGCACAAGGGATAACCTCAGATTGGGGAGGAAGAACAGCTCCTTCAGCAGGAGCTAAATATCCCTTAGAAGTTTTTTTAGTTGTTGAAAATGTTGATGGTTTGGACCCCGGGGTTTATCATTACAATCCTTCTGACCACAGCCTGAGAAAAAAAATCGATGGTGATAAAAGAGAAAATTTATATGCTTCTGCATTATGGCAAAAGCCTGTAATCAGGGCTCCAGTTAACTTCGTGATCTCAGGTGTGTATGAGAGGACTATGAAAAAATATGGGGAAAGGGGTAAAAGATATGTTCATATGGAGGTAGGTCACGTCTGTCAGAATATATATCTACAGGCTGAGGCTTTAAATTTAGGCACAGTTGTAATCGGTGCTTTTGATGACCAGAAGGTGAAAAAGGTGTTGAATTTGAAAAAAGAGGAGCCTTTTGCTATTATGCCGGTGGGGAGGAAGAAGTAAAAAAAATTTGAATCGCTGAAGGCACTGAATTATTGATGTAGGGGCGACCCTTGTGGTCGCCCTATGGTGGTGGTGAAAAGTAGGGACAGGTTTTTAAACCTGTCCAGGACAGACCTAAAGGTCTGTCCCTACAAATCCTTATTTCTATTAAATTCAATATTTATTCCAATCACCTTGTTTGTTTGGTATTAAACTGTTTAGGGGAGGGACTTCCCCGAATTTCTTCACATATTTTTTTATTAACCTCTCTTCTTCTTTTTTCGCTTTTTTCTTAGATGGTTTTTCCCAGAAGCAATATTGAAGTTTGTAATTTTTATACCTCTGCTTAAAGTTGTTAAAACTCTCTATAAGATTCAGAAGTTGCGCTTCCGAGTGTCCTTTCTTCCCTGTTTTTCTAGAGTATATGAATTTTTTTAATCTTACATCCATATTATTTGTACTGCCGATACAAAGCACTCCATCAGTATCAGTACCAACAAATCTTTTTATATGAACTTTCTCTCCCTTCTTATTCACCAAATGGATTTTGTATGCTGCTGCTTTCTTGTAGTTTGATTTTTCTCCTATCTCCTTCCAAGAATTTCTAATTTTCATAAGTGTCTCCTTCCTTTCTTATTGAATTTACTAAAAGTTAAAATCCCGTCCTAGACAGACCTGAAGATCTATCCCTACGATATATTTAAAAATATATCATTGCACTCCAATAGAAAAAGGTGAACCTCCAAGTTCACCCTTTCGTTTTGCCATTCAAAAAATCTTACCCCATATTCTCAATGATCGCAGTTCCAAACTCTGAGGTTTTAAGCTTGGTTGCTCCTTCCATCAGACGATGCAGGTCATAGGTTACTCTTTTCTGCATTATGGTCTTCCCTAAAGCATCGTTAATCAGATTACCAGCTTTGTCCCAGCCTAAATATTCCAACATCATAACCCCGGATAGAATTAAAGAGCTCGGATTGACTTTATCCTGGTTAGCATATTTAGGAGCGGTTCCATGAGTAGCCTCGAATAAAGCGATAAAGTCGCCAATATTTCCTCCGGGAGCCATTCCCAGACCTCCAACCTGAGCAGCGCAGGCATCGGAAAGATAATCGCCATTCAAATTGGGGGTAGCGATAACATCATATTCATCGGTTCGGGTCAAAATTTGCTGAAACATCGAATCAGCTATCCTATCCTTTATCACAATTTTCCCATCTGGAACCTTTCCCTCATATTTATCCCATAGCTCAGCCTCTGTTACTGTTTTATCACTGAACTCCTCTTTTGCCAACTCATAACCCCAGTCCCTGAAAGCGCCCTCTGTATACTTCATTATGTTACCTTTATGATCTAAGGTAACTGATTTTCGACCATGTTCTAAAGCATATTTTATCGCTTTCCGAACCAATCTTTTGGTTCCGGTGATGCTTATTGGCTTTATCCCGATACCTGAATCCTCCCTTATATTCAAATTATATTTCTTATTCAAATAGTGAATCAACTCTAAAGTTATCTCACTACCTTGTGGCCACTCAATTCCTGCATACACATCCTCGGTGTTTTCCCTGAATATCATCACATCCATCTTTTCTGGATGTTTGACCGGAGATGGAACTCCTTTAAAATACTTCACCGGTCTCACGCAGGCATAAAGATTCAGAGTCTGACGAAGGGTAACATTTAAGCTCCTGTACCCTCCAGCAACTGGTGTGGTAAGAGGTCCTTTTATAGCAACAATAAAATGTTCAATTGCCTTAAAGGTATCCTGGGGCAGAACCTCCCCATACTTAGCATTAGCAGAATCTCCAGCATAGATGTCAAACCACACAATTTTTTTCTTTCCCTTATAAGCCTTCTCCACAGCCGAATCCCATACCCCTCTCGCCGCTCTCATTATATCCGGACCTATACCATCACCCTCTATACATGGTATAATCGGAAAATCGGGGATTTTTAACTTATCACCTTCGATCTCGATTTTCTCCCCCTCTGTCGGAACAGTCAACTTGTCAAACTCAATCATCTCTCCTCCTGTTTCTTTTATCTTTTATCTTTTAATTTTTAATTTTTATCTTTTAATTTATCTAATCTGCCTACTGCCTACTGCCTACTATCTTTTAATCTATCTTAAAATCCCCATACTTTTTTATATGCTCCACCAATCCACCATCATTTAAAATCTTGATCATAGCCTTTGGCAGAGGTGTGAAATCAAGGGTTATATTTTTAGTCAAATCATTTATCCTCCCCTTTTCCAAATCGCATTCCAATTCATCCCCCTGATTTATCCTGTCAGTATCACAGATTAAAACAGGCAACCCAACATTTATCGCATTTCTATAAAAAATTCTTGCAAAAGACTTAGCTAAAACCGCTGATACCCCGGCTAATTTTATTATGGTTGGTGCATGTTCTCTGGATGAGCCCAAGCCGAAATTCTTTCTTCCAACAACAAAATCACCTTTTTGAACCTTCTGTGCAAATGTTGGGTCAGCATCCTCTAAAACATGCTTTGCCAATTCAGGCAGATTTGACCTCAGGTGGAATAATCTTCCTGGGGCGATCAAATCTGTGGATATGTTATCTCCGAATTTCCAAACTTTCCCTCTCAATATCATAAAACACCTCTTTTATTTACGATTTCTTAATCTTTTTACATAACCTATTTTAAACCAGATTCTGTTTATTCCAAGAAATTCATGTTCCTGCGGGGTCCCCTGACCCCGTAGATTTAATCATCTGTTATCATCTCTTTGTTCTTTTCCTTTTAGTCTTCTTAACAGAAACTCTCTTCCCTTTCAGTTTTCCGTTCCTGCGGGGTCCCCTGACCCCGCAGGTTGAAGCAACATATTGACTATTACTTTCTTTTCTTCTTTTTTGCCTTTTTAACCATTACCTTCTTTCCTTCAGGTTTTTTTTGACCAGAAACTCCCTCGGGTCTGAGATCTCACCAGTTATAGCCGCTACCGCTGCTGTTGCAGGAGAAGCTAAATAGATAAATCCTTTTGTATTTCCCATCCTCCCTTTGAAATTCCTGTTCATCGTGGATAAACAGTTTTCCCCATCGCCTAATATCCCCTCGTGCACTCCAACGCAGGGACCACATCCAGGAGCTAAAATAGCTGCACCGAACTGGATAAAAGCTTTTATGTATCCTTTATTTAATGTATCTAAAAATACTCTTTTAGATGCAGGGACTATTATCATCCTTACTTTTGGATGTTTTTTTCTACCTTTTATAATCTTTAATGCGGTCTCCAAATCTTCTAACCTTCCATTGGTGCAAGTTCCTAAAAATACCTGATCGATTTTTATCGTTTTTCTTATCTGATCTATTGTTTTTGTATTATCAACTGTATGGGGAAAAGAGATTGTTGGAAGCAATTTCGATGCATCGATCTTTATTATCCTCTCATATTTTGCATCCTCATCTGGCTCAATTTTTCTAAAATCTTTTGTTCTTTTATGCTCTTTAAGAAACTCTTTGGTTGTATTATCAGAGGCAAAAAGACCAACTTTTGCTCCTGCCTCAACCGCCA
Source organism: Candidatus Zixiibacteriota bacterium (assembly GCA_030615745.1). Lineage (GTDB taxonomy): Bacteria > Zixibacteria > MSB-5A5 > MSB-5A5 > SM23-73-2 > SM23-73-2. The sequence continues at coordinate 14,284 of JAUWYR010000049.1, forward strand.
TATTAGAAAGAGTCAATCTACCGCTCGCAGACATCTTTTCAACAGTGTCCCCGCAAAATTCTAAGGCTTTGTAAGTTGCTCCATCTGCTCCTATTAAACCGATAAGATGTAAAATTAAATCCTTGGGATATACGCCAGGTTGAAAACTACCGGTTATCTCGACCTTAAAAGTTTCAGGAACTCGAAGCCAGGTTTTTCCTAAAGCAATTCCTATACCAACATCAGTTGAGCCCATTCCAGTGGCAAAAGAACACAAAGCTCCTCCGGTGCAGGTATGTGAATCAGCACCGATTAATATATCCCCGGGCTTAAGATAGGATTCAGCAATTATCTGATGGCATACTCCCTCACCTACATCAGATAAGCATGCACCGGTCTTTTCAGCGAATTCTCTTATGAGAATATGGTCGTTGGAAAGCTCTTTTCTCGGAGAAGGAGCAGCGTGGTCAATAAAAAGCACAGTTCTTTTTGGATTTTTTGCAACTTCCAATCCGAGCTTTCGCAGTTGCCTTATGGCTAAAGGACCTGTTCCATCCTGAGTTAAACAAACATCCACCGGAACTATAACAATCTCCCCAGCTTTCACCTCTCTTCCGGTATGTTCACCAATAATTTTTTCAGCTAAAGTTTTACCCATAAAAACCTCTCTTTAAATAAGCAATTCAGCTCAATGCTGGGGCTGGGGTTTGCCCTGCCTCAACCTGAAGATTTTCAATGTGCTGTCAAAAGAACCAAACTGTATGATAACTTGGTAGCCGCCCATATGGGCGTAAACCCAGATTTCGCCCCGCTGAAAGCGGGGCGGCTACCATAATGCACTTTTCGGACAATCTTTAAATCGGCTCCAAAAAGTGATATTTTTCACAAAGTCTTAATTTATAATAAAAAAATAAATTGTCAACTGTTGTTTTAGAGGTTTTTGAAAAAAAACCTCACCTTCCCTCTCCATTTATGGAGAGGGTTAGGGAGTAGGTCGAGATTCAAATCTCGACAAAAACAAATTTGAGAGTGTCGATTTTGGAAAATCGACCTACTCCTTTTAGCCCTGCAAAAATCAACTTTTGAAGAATAAATAATAGAGCGAGGAATTTATCCCCGCTCGAAACTTTAAAATATAAAATGTTTGATAGAACTGTTTCTCGTTTACTGTTTACCGTTTACTGTTTACCGTTAACTGTCTACTGTTCTTCTATCTCTTCTTGCTCAACTTCTTCCTTTTCTATCTCCTCCTCTGGTGGAGGATTATTGTTGGGGTAATACACCTCTTGAGTTTCAAACTCTTCTTGATCCAAAGCTTCCATTTCCTCGATGTCAGCAACCTGAACTACAGGTCTTTGCTCGTATCCTTTTCTCCTCCCTATTGCCATCCAGTCGAATTCCGCATTGCTTGTTCCACTCATAAGCTCCTTAACTGTGAACCCAGTAGACGACCTGCTGGAGACATATATTCCATTGCATTCGGATGCAGGAGTTACGATCACCTTTATAGGAACATCAGCAGAGATAGCTTCCTGAAACAACCGCTCAAAAGTTATCTGAGCTTGTCCATTCGCCAAGGAAGCGCTACCAGAAGCCATAAACTCAACATCAGGTGTCTCGATTGCGTAAAGATGCTCCTCTCCTTGAGAGGTCTGAATCGCACTCGATTTTGAGCCGGTTGCGGTAAAAGTTCCGTATACTTTAAGCCCGAGATTGGCAGAAAAAGCAGCATAAGAGCGGACCTCCAATCCATAGTAACTGCTATTGTTGGACCGAAGGGTGTTACCATAATTTCCTTTAGCATCGATTCCAAACAGACCCGCACCTGACACAAGAACTCCCTTATCATCAGCCCACTGAACATGAATCCCATCATCCCCACAGTCATTCATATAGATACCATCCCTGTAGGTGCTGTCGATGTATACTCCATCCCTTCCAGCTCGATAAATATACACACCGTGGGTATCAGGTCGATCAGCATTAAAAGAAGCTCTCCCTTGGGCATTATACACTAACACTCCCTCTCCACCTGGACTATATATATTAATCCCATCATCAGCAGAGTTGTAGACATACATTCCATAGTCTCCTGGACTGCCTATATAAATCCCATCATCAGCGGAGTTGTACATATAGATTCCAAAGTCTCCAGCATCCATGATATGGATAGCATCATCCTTGGTACCATTAATCTCCATTCCGAAATAGCCAGTATTAAAAATCTCAATTCCAGTGTTACCCGCAGTATCAATGGTGATCCCATCACCACCAGAGCCCGGTACAGAGATTCCAATTCCATCATTTGATCCAGTGTTTGTTACTCTAAAAACAAATCCACTACTAACTGAGGCTCTTATTGAATCTTTTTGTGTTGAATTCACATACCTTGCATCCATATCCGAACCCGGAGCTGCCACATAAGCAGTATCCGCTACCAGAGCCCGATAAGCATAGCCAACAGCGGTCAGCTGAGTCCTCGGTGAAAGCTCCGCATCTCCTCCAACCTTTATCCCTAACCAGTACAAAGCATTAAAGGGCAAATTGATGGGAGTCGATTCTCCCAATTTCACATTGAAAAGACCATTCTGTACCGAAACTGACTTGGTCTTATCCCATAGGGTAGTTCCTCCTACTGAAGCGGTGTAAATCCTGAACCTTATGGAATAATCTCCATTTGGAACCGGGCTCCCCCCAAGAGTGGTCAACATCCCCTGATAATTGATCATCTTGGGAAAAGGCGCAGTAGGAGCATAAGCTGACAGATATAATAGCATTAATAGCGCTACAAATAAAAGAACTATTTTTTTCATTTTTTTCTTCTCCTTCTTGTTTCGCTGTCAGGAGGTAACTTTTGACAGCACTTTTTAATTATTTGTCTTCTAAGTTGGTTCGGGAATTAAAATTCCCGAATCATTCTCCTTTTGTGCGGGAAATCCAATTCCCGCACAAACCAAAAACTTCTAAAAAATCCGCTTAATCCGTTGACTCCGTTCAATTCTTGAATCCGTTGAATCCGTTCAATCCGTTGACTACTTCAACAAAAGCATCTTTTTACACTTCACAAAATCG
>JAUWYR010000001.1 GCA_030615745.1 Candidatus Zixiibacteriota bacterium
AACAAAGGTGGCTAAAAGACCTCCGATACCTGCGCCCAAAGACTCCCATAGATAAACGCGGTTAACAAGAAAGGAGGGGAGACCTCTGAATTCCCAGAACCTTGAGTTCAAGACAAAGAGAATACCCCACAAAAGGCATAATGGGCTTAAAGCTAAAAAGGAGAAAAAAAGCATCGGGAAAAAGCTCGTTATCTCACCCGGCAGAATTCCCAAAAAAATTCTTGAGAAGCGAATTCCAAATACAGTTCCCAAAAGAATAAACGATGTGACAAAATACCATAAAAAAAGGGTTTTGTATGAAGCGTTTTTGGGGTAGATTTTTTCTCCTAACTTAGACCCCACCCCCACCCAGAAAAGCCAGACGAAAAACAAAGCTCCCAAACAGAGCTCATTTCCGAAAAACGAGACAACCATCTCCCGGAAAAGGACTATCTGGGAGACCATCGACGAAAAACCCAAAATCAGACAAGCTGAAAGGAATCGGATTTTATTCAAATTCATGCTATAAAAACTTATCGGCAAAAATTTATTCGCGTTCTTTTACTTCTGGAGTGTAAAGCCCCCCCGCCTTTGGCGGGGGGATCTACGACTTCAGCTTTACTTTAAAAATTCATCTTTATAAACCTAAAGGTTTATCGTAAAGATGTCGTCAAGACTCTTCGAGCTTCGCATACTCCGCGTTAAATCCTAAAATATTTGTAGGCACGAATCTCTTGATGCATACGCATTTATTCGTGCACCTTTGCACAGATAAATCTGTGCCTACATTCAACTGATTTTAAACTTTTCCTTCAACGATTTTGATCTCGTCCTCAGTTAAGCCATAAAGCAGATACACTATTTGGTCAATTAAATTATCTGTAGCACCTATTTTGGTCTTTAGAGGTCTAAGCTTCTTTAAACTTGAATTGAATTCGTTCTCGATGTTCTCCCGGAGGGTGCGACCAATTTTTATTCTGTTCCTTCTTAATACACCCAAAATAGTTTCTAAATTATGGTCGTGATAATCTTTTACTTTAGTTTTTAATTTTAGCCTTTCAATATCGGTTTTAATTTCCCCTGCAAGCCATTTCAAAAACCCTTTGACCTCTTTTTGTTTTTCTTTGTTCATTTTAATCATCTGCTCAGCTAAGAAGGCTAAAAAATCATGGACCACATCGGATTTTTCAGGAGTACTGATAAGGTATTGATAGATCATTTTGCCGATTTTAGAATTTCGAAATTCTGAAGCAGATGAAAAAGTTGAAAATTGCACCAACTTTATAACCTTTGCGAATATAATTTCTAGCTTATGCAATAGCTTGGCACGCTGGGTAGGGGATGTAGTGAATGAAATTCGACGAATTGGTAATTTGCCAATATAATAATCATCAAAATCCATAGTCCTTATTGCTTTTCCAAATATAAATCTATAAGCATACCAGGAGGAAAAGAAGGAGTTCATTAACGAAGTGATGAAAGCTAAGGAATAGTGTTTATCAGTAACTACAGTATTTTCTATTGTGTCTAATGTCAACACACCTTTATTATCAAGAGTTGACATGAGGATGATATGATCAACGGGGTATAAAACATGAGCAACTATTCTTTGACTAAGAATCTTTGGTTGTGATAACAATTCCACCTTCCCTCTGACTTTTTCTAGGACACTTTTTAGAATTGTTTCATCACTTTCAAATAGCATGTATCTTGCTATATGATCTCCACGAAATATTTGAATTCTACTAGCTCCTTTATTAACGTATTTCTGAAAAGGTAACCCCCTTGCACTTACGCTTATATTTCTCATGAAAAATTTCCAAGATAAGACCTTATTAAATATTTGAAGTTCCTTCTTACTTATACCGAGTAATAAAGAATCGGTGAGTAAGCAAATATCTTTTGATATTTCACAAGGCGTATCTACTCCAGATTTTTGAAGAATAACTGAGTTGTAATTGTTTGCTTTTAAGTAATTTTCAGAAATTACGATTACTGCTTGCTCCAATAACACTTCTTCAAATGCTTTACTTGCATCAGCGGCAATGACTAAATCCTTGAGGATTAGATCTCTGCCAGGGGCCCACTTTTGGCTGAATGCAAGAGACTTAGGTATTATAAAACTGAAAAATCCACTTTCTCGCTTTTTTGCCAAGCTCCTTTCAATAAAAACCATAGCACTATTCTTGTTGTGCTTGCTATGTTCATATTCATATTCTATATATTTTCTCTCGAAATTATCAAACGTTGCTCCATACGGCGGATTCCCTATCACCGCATCGAATCCAGGATTGTCTTTCTGCCTGCCATACTCATCAAAGAAAATTTCTGGAAATTCAAGCTCCCAGTGGAAGAATCTTTTTTCATTTGCAGTTTTTCCAGCCTTGTTAAAAATATCTTTATGTGCTTTCTCACTGAGCTTTCTCTTTGTTTCATCCCTTATTCCTTCAACCGTTGCCCGATAAACACTATCATACATAAGATTGCCAAAATACGACGAAGTCCACAGGTCAGCGATTTTCTTATACTTTTCTCTCCCTTTTTCCAAAGTAGCTAATAAACTATATTTCTCATCAATTGCCTTCTTAGTAATCGATTCTTTTAGTTCTATTTCTTTCTCTAATTTCAGAAAATGCCATACATCTTGCTTAAACCACTCCTCTTGAATGAAGGAAAGCTGATCCTCAGATGGTTCTTTTTTCTTTTTAGATTTTTTAACTGGAAGGTAGCCTAAATCTTTTAATTTAGCACCTATCAAACTATTTCCACATCTCAAATGGTGATCCAGAAAAGAAAGAGGTTTGCCTTTTGCTACGGTAGCTAACCATAAAGATAGTTTTGCTAATTCCACAGCTAAAGGATTTAAATCCACCCCATAAATACACCTTTCAACTATTTGCCTTTTCCAGAAGTTTAACTCATTTTCATCATCCATTCCCTCTTGTGTTTTAACTTCAGGATGGGTCGCTATTGCTTCAGCTAAAAATTCAGTAGCGCGAACTAAAAAATGACCCGAACCCATAGCAGGGTCTAATACATTTAGTTCTAAAATTTCTTCCGGGGATTTTCCATTGCTTAAAGGACCCAAGGTGTTTTCCACAATATATTTTACAATATAATCAGGAGTGTAATAACTTCCTGTAGCCTTTCTTTCACTTTTGTCTGTGGCTAAGTAGATCTCACCAGGCTTTAATTCCTTCAAGATTTTTTTATTTTTTGTTTGGTCTGCCGAAACAACTTTTTCTTTTCTCTTTTCTTTGATTACATATTGTATCTTTTTAGCTTCTATTAATCTGTGTTCTAAAAGACCTTCATAGATTGAACCGAGATGTCTAATTTCAAGATCACGAAAACTGACGAACTCTAACCTCTCCTCTTTTTCTCTTTTAGTTGGAGTTCTGGACAGTAAATCGATGACTTTTGAAAGATATGAGTCCCCTATATTATATTTTTCTAAAAATAAATTTTTTTCTGGTTTGAATAATCCCCCGTTATATTCTGGAACATTTAAGTTCTTATCTCCCTTGTTAATTAATTGAAAGAGATTTTTTAATCTGGACCAGTAAATTACGCTGCTGGATAATAGAGTTTCGTCACGAGTTAGCTTCTTAGCTATCTCTTTTTTAAGATCATCTAGACTATAAGTCATTCGATAGCTTGTGTTCTCCTCTATGGGCAGGAGGCTGCGGCTTTCTGCATAGAGAATGAAAAGGAGACGATAAAGCAAAATTAGGCAATTTTCTCTTATTTTCTCCAAGCTGGCTGTAGTCAATTTGTTATCAGGATAGTTCAAAAAGCCATTAGCTGCTTCCTCTAAGGCATCATACACTCTACTTTTTAGCTCATCTCCTATTTGGGTAGCGTAATCGAGAGATGATTTATAAACTTTATCTAAAAAGCATTCCCCTTGCGCATCTGGTAGAAATGCTTTTAACCTGAAAAAGTGATAGAAATATTTGAAACATTCCAAGTCATTTTGTTGAATAAGGATAGGCAAGTCGACTTGATAAAAGCTGTTGAGTTTGAAACTTGTTTCCCGATTATATATCCTCCATAAACGTCCATTAGTTAAAATTCCCCATTTTAGGTTGGTTGCTCTTAGATAAAAATCGATTTGATAATTAGGATTATGATTGGTGAAGGCATCTTTTGACTTTGTATCTTTTCTGTCTAAAGGTCTATCCCAGTATTTGGCATCACCAACAGCAATTGCTTTTTTAAAATACTCTCTATATTTTTCTTGGATTAAGTTTTTGTCTGCTTCTTTTTTGGTTTTCTTATCCGAGAAGAATGCATAGTCTGGTCTTTTTTTGCCCTCAATTGATAGAGTTCTTGGTTGTAATTGAAAATAAGGATTTATAATTTTCAAAACGGGCATGATAAAATTTTCCTCATTTCTCCTCTCATCTTCAAGAAGTTTTAATTGACCAGCGACTTTAGCATAAGTTTCAGTGATTTTCTGGAATGCCTCTTTCAAACCTTCTTCATCTTTCCAATTGTCAGTTTTTCTTAATACTTCCGCCAGATAATGATCAGAAAACAGATAATGATTTTGATGATTCTGCTTTATTAAAGGTAGTTGATAGTTTGAGCTCATGTTTCCCTTGAATGTAAGCACAGATAAATCTGTGCCTACATTTTTTAAATGAATATATCGAGTTTTTTTAAAAGGTCAAATAAAAAAGACTTAACGCCTTGGGTCTTTTTTGCACGAATAGAATCTGTGTCAAGAAATTTTTTGGAGTGTAAAGCCCCCCGCTTTTAGCGGGGGATCTACGACTTCAGCTTTACTGATAAACCTAAAGGTTTATACTCCAAGATAAATCTGTGCTCATAAATTAAGTGATTATCCCCATACCCCGGGAATTATCTCCCCACAGAATTTGCACTTGTTATCTTTTATGTTCATCTCAGTTATGGTATAGCCTATTCTCCCTATAATTTTCTTTTTGCAATTTGGACAAAAGGTGTTTTCGCCTTCATGTCCAAAAACATTGCCTATATATACATATTTTAATCCTGTTTCCAAAGCAATTTCCCTTGCCTTTTCCAAGCTTGAAACCGGGGTAGGGGGGAGGTTTTTTAGAAGATAGTGTGGATGGAAACGTGAAAAATGTATTGGAACCAAAGGACCTAAATCCTTCAACATCCACTTACACATCCTTTTTATATCTTTCATGTCATCATTAAGTGTTGGAACCATTAGATAGACGATCTCAAGCCATATCCCTATTTTAGCCAGATCAACCAATCTATCCATTATAGGCTTGAGCTCACATCTGCATATATCGCGATAATATTTTTCTGTGAACCCCTTGAAATCCACCTTTATCGCATCGACCTCTTTGCAAAGCTCAACCAGTGGGTCATGGTTGATGTATCCAGCAGTTACAACCACGCTTTTTATGCCCTTTTTTCTCCCTTCTTTTGCGCAATCGAGCATATATTCATAGAAGATAACCGGCTCAGAATAAGTATAGGCTATGGACTCACAACCATTGTGCTCAGCATAGCTTGCCACCAGCTCTGGTGTCAAATTATAATTATCCACCTGTTCAGGCCGCACCTGGGAGATCTGCCAGTTCTGACAGAACTTGCAATTCATATTGCAACCAGCGGTGGCTATTGAAAAAGCTTTTGTCCCAGGTAAAAAATGAAAGAATGGCTTTTTCTCAATAGGGTCAACATTCGCTGAACAGATAAGGGAATGGACTAAAGTGTAATATACCCCATCCTGATTTTCCCTCACACCACAATACCCTCTTTCCTTATCTCCCACCTTACATTCCTTTGGACAGAGCAGACATTGAATCTCTTTGTGCTCAAGCTTTTTATAATATTTAGCTTCAACCTTGGAAAGCTTGGTTGTTCTTTCTTGTGCATAGGCTAAGGGAATTCCTTCCAGAATGGAGAAGTCACCCAGAACCTTGGGCGCTAAAATTCCGCCAGTGGCAGCTATTGAGTATTTCAAAAAATCTCTTCTTTTTATCTTAAACATAGATTATCCTAAATTTATCTCGACTAAATCTATTTTGTCCTGTCCGATATTTCCTAAATTATGTTCCTTATCTCCTGCGGTAAAGATATAGTTTGGTTTTCTTCCAGATTTTTCTAATGTAGGGAGATCATGGTTTTTCCTTATCTTCTCAATTATTTGATACCCAACAAAATCTACTGCCACAGGATCTGAACCTAAGATTATACCTCCATAAAGGTCAGACCACTGTGGATGATATGCAGGACCACCATTATATTGAATTCTTAAAGCATCGCAGATTATAAGTTTATTTTGTTCTCTAATCTGGGGCATGAAATTAAGGTCAGCAACGAATGGATTGCATCCGTTATCGTGATATTTGTTGGGATTATGAATTGCGCCGAAATAGTTTTTCATTGCGCAGGTAACACCTGCTAAGGCATGGTCTTTTAAAATGGGTATATTTATCTGAACATTGGTATAATCGGTCATTATCCTGCTGAAAAGGCTTCCGACATCTTTATAGGTAAAAAGATCTGTGGTGTAGCCAACTCCTCTGGCATCTGTTCCAAAACATAAAAGGTCTTTACCTTTATAATTTACAGGAAAACCGACCTCTTGTAGTTCCTGGGTTGACCTTTCCCAGACTATAAATCTTTTCTTCTGAAACCCTGCTTTTTCAAATAGATTGATTGTGGTGATGCAAAGTTCCGGATGGGTGGCAACCATTTTACCACCCAGGCAGTTGACCTTTATCCCGATATAATCTTTTTTTGAATAAAAATGCGAGATTGCGTCTCTAAAATCGGATTCAAAAGTCAAAGTAGTTAAACCTTTTGCGACCATCTTTTGTAAAAGATTCAAGTCTAACTTCTTAGAAGAATTTATCACCCTTTTGCTTCGAACCAAGACTACCCTTGATTTACTTTTATTCAAGCCACTCTCTCTCATCAAACTTCCCTGTCTTTTAGATACGAGGTTGTATCAGTCTTTTTGAGCATTTATGACCATGATTTTTTTTGGGTTTGCCCAACTAGTGCTTCACCAACAAAATAAACCCAATACGTAGGGGAGACCCTTGTGGTCTCCCGCTGGTAGTTGGGAGGGGGCCCCCCGCCAGAGGGGGGGGGATTTCGCCAAGCTCAACAAGTCCTTTCACTACAGAAAAATCTGCATTATTTAATTGGAATAACAATAGGAGCAAACCTGACAAGCATATAGAACTTTTTCTTACTTTTCTTCAGATTTTTCTTGACTTTTGTTCAAGTTTTTATTAATTTTTGATAAGGCATAAAAGGTGTTTTTCTTTCCGGTTTTCAAGGTGAATCTGTTTTAAAAATAGAAAAAAGGGTTTTAACAAATGTTTAACTTTTCTCAAAAAAGGAGGTAGAAAAATGCGGTTAAAAATTTTTATAGTTTTGGCAGTGGTGCTCTGGGCTTTACCCGCTTTTGCCCAAGCAGTTGATACTGTTTGGGTAAGAAGATAAAGGGGACGGAGAAATGGCGATGAATTTCTGGTTCGTTTATAAAGAAATTATACGTCATTGGACAAAAAAACAAAGGAGGTAGATATGCGTGATATGATAAAAAGACGGACAAGAGAGATAACCAGAAGGGGAGGTGTTCCTCTTTTGGTCCTTTTCATTTCAATAGTCATCCCTCAGACAACAGTTCTTGCGCAAATTCCCCATATTGTCTCCACTTCACCAGAACAGAATGAGCTGAATGTGCCAGTTGACACCAATATTTCAGTAACCTTTGATGTTGATATGAATCCATTAACGATTAACGAAACCAGTTTTATTGTCAATGCCAGGTCTACTGGTCTTCACCAAGGCACAATTACTTACGACAGTCAAACTAAAACTGCAACTTCGGATCCTTTAGAGGACTTTGATGAAGGTGAAGCGGTAACTGTGGTGCTTACTACTGATATACAATCCTCTGAAGGGACTCCTCTGGACAGCAGTTATGCCTGGTCTTTCACTATAATAGTCATGGATGGCTCGGGCATCTTTACCCCCGATTCGGTCTATCCAGTCGGTGATTGGCCTCGGTCAGTCTTTGCTGCTGACCTGGATGGTGATGAAGACCTTGACCTGGCAACTGCAAATGTTGGTCCCGACAATGTCTCTGTTCTCTTGAACAATGGAGATGGCACCTTTGCCCCTGATTCGGTCTATCCAGTCGGTGCTTACCCTTCCTCAGTCTTTGCTGCTGACCTTGATGGCGATGGTGACCTTGACCTGGCAACTGCAAATTGGAGTTCCTCCAACAATGTCTCTGTCCTTTTAAACAATGGAGATGGCACCTTTGCCCCTGATTCGGTCTATCCAGTCGGTTATGAGCCTCGGTCAGTCTTTGCTGCTGACCTTGATGGTGATGAAGACCTTGACCTGGCAACGGCAAATTTTAATTCCGACAATGTCTCTGTCCTTTTGAACAATGGAGATGGCACCTTTGCCCTCCATTCAGTCTATCCAGTCGGTGATGGCCCTTGGTCAGTCTTTGCTGCTGACCTGGATGGTGATGCTGACTTGGACCTGGCAACTGCAAATTGGTATTCCGACGATGTCTCCATCTTAATAAATCGTGAATTTATCTGCGGCGACGTCAATAATGACTGGGTTATCAACCTTGGTGACGTAATCTATTTAGCCAATTATCTCCTTAAGGGCGGGCCAGAACCAGCATGCCCGCCAGCACCATACAGCGCATGCGCTGATGTTAATGGAGACTGCTTACTCAACCTCGGAGATGTGATCTACTTAGCCAATTACTTACTGAAGTCAGGACCTGCTCCACACTGTGACTGTGGTGGCGCTTTAGGCAATTAGCTCAAATGAGTAAGCAACAGTAAGTTTTTCAGATGCAAAACAAAATCCAGATAGAACAGTCACAGTTCCGATTAATGCAGATTTTGAAATAACCCTTGTCTACTTAATTATATCAGATTCTCACAAGAGTTGGTTGGCCTTCTAAATCAAGGAGGCGACCCTTTTCTTCACTGGGTTGCTCTCTGTTGGTCTTAAGACCAACAGAGAAACAATCTATTAAGTGTATTTGATCATTCACCGATTAAGAATTCAGACTAAACAAGTTCTGTTTTTTGTCGAAAGAAGTAAAAAAGGAGGAGTAAGATGGCAGTTAAAGCTTTCGTTTTAATTGAGACCAAAATTGAGGCTATTAAAGGTAATACTAAGAAGCTTTTAAAAAAGCGCCATGTTAAATCAGCTTATTCTGTGGCAGGACCTTATGATATTATTGCGATGATTGAGGCGAAGGATTACAAGGATATTTCCAAAATCGTAGCAAAGGAGATTCATTCCCTTCCGGGAATTCTCAGGACCACCACCCTTTTGGCATTCGATTGAGGATTTTTAAAAACTGTTTTTGCGGGACAGGGATAGATGCAAGAGGCAAGATGCAAGTTGCAAGAAAAAAAGAGATAAAATCTTTAAATAGTTGCGTCAGGAGCTCCACTCCTGACGCTTAAAAAGGTGTCAGGACTGAGGTCCTGACACAACACAAAGAAGAGGTAAAATCTTGCAACTTGAGTCTTGAAACTTTCATTTTATCGTTTTCTTTTACTTCTCGATGGCTTCTTCTCTTTTCTCTGTTCTTTTTTCTCCTTGCTTTCTCTTTTTACGGTCTCTTTTTTTTCGCTTTTCTCCCTTTCTTTTTTTAAAAAGGTCTTTTTCTTGATTATCTTTTTCTCGAACTTGTCATCTATTCCATCTTTGTTTTTATCCTGAAAATAGTCATAGTTCTTTTCAACCTTTTTAAATAACCTGTCGAAAAAACTTTTCTCACTTTTCTTTTTAACTACTTTTACTTTTTCTTGGTCTTCGATTTTTTGTGGTTCCCCTTTTTTTACCTTAACATCTTTCTTTTCCTTATCCGCCTTTTCATTGGCCTGAACCTGGGTCTTTTGCAAAGCATTCTTAGAATCATCCTTTTTGGCTACCCTCTCTATGGCAAAAGCAGGGGAGAGTATGGAAAAGGTAAAAAGTGAAAAGACAAAAATTATTATAAATTTTTTCATCGCCCATCACCTTCTATATTTATTAAAATAACTCATCTTTTTAACTTGTCAATCATTTTATCTTTTTCGCCTTGTTTTTTTGACCTTTACACTCTCTTTTTTGAAGCTTTTGTTAATACTCTTGTGCGTATCTTTAGATTTTATCCTCATCTTTTCTTTCTCATGAGTGTTTTTGGAAGAGCGAAATTTGAGTTTTTCATCTTTTTTTATTTTCGATTTCCCTGCTTTTCTAAAAACCTTATGCTCAGCTTTTTGCGTATGCATCAAGAGATTCGATTTAAATTTCAGGTCATCTTTTTGCCAGTTCGAAGAATCCTTCGGATGAGTTCTTTTTTTGATTTTTGCCTTCTCTTTTGTGTAAAGCTTGGTCTTTTTCTCCTTTTCTATGAATCCTTCGGATTTTACTTCCACTATCTTTTTTCTGCGTGGGGGTTTCTCCTGTTTTGATCTAAAAGATTTATCTTTTCTTTTTCGATATTCTTTTCTTATCGGGTCATCATAAGCAAACCTGTGTCTATCATAGAAGTGATGTGGCCTGACCCAGATTGTCCTTTTGGGATAGACCCAGACCCAATCCCAGAAGACCCTGCATCCACAGAAATAGATGGTGATAAAATGCCTTCCGACGATAAGATAGGGAACAGTTATTGGAGCAATTCCGTAAAAGACACCGTCAATATATACCTCTGCTCCATAAGGATACCAGATATAACATCCACCCAATTCATAATGCCAGGGGCGTTCGACATAGTATGTTCTTGGCCAATAATACCATCTGGGATGAGGATATTCAACTGTGAAAATACACAGGTCTTGTGCGAAATCAGAATTTTGAACCATCCATTCATTGGTAAACTCGATGAAATCGTAAGGGTCCTCATCTTCTTCCAGTCGCAAAACAGATATTTCCTCATCTTCCCCTCTTAGACCACCCATATACCTGGGCCAGTTAGGCAGATGAATTGGCTTTGTTGAGCAGATTGCCTGAATATACTCTGTTCCCTCAGGACCATCAACCCTTAGCTGGTAATCATCATACCTGTTAGGAATCCGATAGATTTTTCCTCCAAAAACCCACTGGGGATCTGAATAATCATAGGGATAGAGGATGTTAACATACCCTCTTGTATCGATGTTGTAAATTGACACATAACAATCCTCTGAGGTCTGGAAAAAAACTTTGATCTCCTCTCCAGGATGGTAAACTGCTCCTTCACCTTTATCTATCCAGACATCTATCTCCAAGTCTGGATAGTAATGGATAATTCTGGGAGCTATAGGTGGTTTTTGTTGAGCAAAAGCGGAAGGTAAACATAACCCCAAAATTATGCTCAAAATTACAATTCTTTTTAATTTCAACATAAAAATCACCTCCAAAGATTATCTTCTCTTTGTTTTTTTCTGTTGTAATATTTTTTCTCTGTCTTTTTCTTTTAACCAACGCCTCTTGTAATAATCCTTGTATTCTTTATCCTTTTTGTAATTATATTCTTTAAATACATAAACTTTTTTTGCACCTCTTTTCGGAAGATAATAGTATCCATCCTCTACGAAATAGAATTTATAATATCTGCAACCAACATAGACTTTAGTCCAGTGAGGATGTGGATGGCAGTCATAACAATATCTCGGATGAGCGCGATGGGGACGATAAAAAATGCCAAACCCGGTGCTCACATAGGTGAAACAACCTGAGATAAAAATAGTAACAAAAATTACAGTTAAAATTATTATTAAGTTTCTTTTTCTCATCTCTTACCCCTGTTTTCTTCCAAGTTTATTTTTCCTCCAATTTCTTTCTCCTTTCTCAAATCTGTGAGCTTTGGTGGTCCGGGCTTTAACTCTTGATTGCCCGGGTCTACCTGATAAGCCCAGTCGAATAATATTCCGTAACTTCTGGTGAAGTCCGCCACTCTCAACTTTGCATAATGGTCATCCCTTGTCCAGATAATATATGAATGCCCTTTGATCACCTCAACGCACCATAAAGCTGACCAGCCCACCTCAGGTGAATAGTCAACACTGTCTATATCATCTTTATAGCCAAAGTCCTGAATATCGGTCTCTGCATCCCGAACACAGAGGTAGAAGATACCATCGTAATATTCTAAGTAAATGTCACAGCGGGGGTCATCATACCGAACTACTTGCTCTCTTGAGAAATCGAATCCTGAGCTATTAGGATATCTGTTAAAGTCTTGTATGATTTCATCCCATCCTTCAGGTCTTGGAGTATCAAAAGCTGGTTCTGATAGGTCGCTTTCATCTCCATACCAATTAACTGCTGAAACCCTGTACAAGTAGGTTCGTCCATTTACAACATTTTTGTCAACATATTCCGCAATGGTTGTCCTGCCAATGCGACGGTAATGGCTTTCACCATCTCTTCTTCTGTAAACCCAATATTCATCGAAATCCTCCTCATCGTTTTCCTCCCAATAAAGATAAACCCTTTCATCACCTGTTATACCATACAATCCCTTAGGAGTACATGGAAAGCAATCGTCACAATAGTAAATTCTTTTATCACATCCTAAAATGATAAAACTTAACCCTAAAAAAATTCCCAAAATCAAGATTTTCGTCCTCATTTTTTGCTCCTGATTTTAAAATCCATTTTATCTTTGAGCAATCCTTATGCCAAGAAAAATGCGTAGTTTTAATTTCTTAGATGCTCTTTATAACTTTTTGACTTGCAATAAATTATTTAAATGAGATGAAGGTATTTTTTAAGAATAAAAAAGGGGGATATTTTTTACTATGCACAAAAATTGGTCAGAAGTAAAATGAATTTGTGCAAACCTATATTTGATATTCTGGAGTGTAAAGCCCCCCCACCTTTGGCGGGGGGATCTACGACTTCAGCTTTACCTTAAGTAAGAATAAACCTGAAGGTTTATACTCCAAAAAAGTAAGAATTTTCCTGCTCCTGGGTGGATGTTATCATCCACCCTAATGCCGAGGGATGATAACATCCCACGGGGAGCAAATAAACTGAATTGCTGGAATGTAAAGCTTTAGCTTTACGATAAACCTAAAGGTTTATACTTTAAAAAGGAAAAAGATTTATTCGTGCTTTTTTTATTTCCCCCCTATAACCAACTCTCCTATCTTCAGACTTGGACAAGCCAGAGGGCTTCGGAAATCTAAGTCGTTTCCTACTTGTTCGATCTTTGATAAAAAGTCGAATAAAGTTCCCGCTAAGGTAACCTCATCAACAGGATAGGTGAGCTCTCCATTCTCAATCCATATACCCTCAACCATCTGGGAGAAATCGCCGGTTATCCAGTTTATGCCGAAGCCCATCAGATCGGTGACAAAAAGCCCGGATTTTATCTCTTTGACCATTTCCTCCAAAGGAGTTTTCCCATTTTCTATATAAAAATTTAAAGTCCCGATTTGAGGAATCTCATCATATTCTCTGGAGGCATTTCCAGTTGAAGCCAATTTAGCCTTTTTTGCGGTGTAGGTGTCATAAAGAAAACAGGACAAAACACCTTTATCTATTATCTTTTTCCTTCTGGTCAAAACCCCTTCATCATCAAATGGCTTGGAGCCCAGTCTCTTTGGAATTGTTCCATCGTCTATTAAAGTAACTAAATCAAAGCCAATTTTTTTATCTAACATAGAGGCTAAAAAAGAAGATTTTTTATAAACGTTATCACCATTTACAGCAGATGCCAGAGCATGCAAAAACCTGTTGGAAATCAGATTCTCTAAGATAGCAGGAACTTTTTGAGACCTGACTTTTTTTGCTCCAAGCATTCTTTCTGCTCTTTGGGCAGATTTTTTTCCAATATCCTCGGGTGAGTCTAAATCAGCAAAAAACCTTTTAGAGTCCCAAAACCTGCCAATCCTTTTTTCATTCCCATGTTCAGCTACCGGCTCACAGGAAAGATGAAAAAAAGTTGAATCATAGGATATCGGCTCAGATTTTGAATTGACTAAGATTACACTTGTTTTTTCTGATATGAAATTCGCCCCTTCTGAATTTTTTACATTGGGACTTTCGGAAAAAGCAGACTCCTCCGCTCTTTTAGCTAACTCAATCTTGGTTTTGGTATCTATTGTCTCTATCTGTGGGTCATAGATTTTCAAATCTGAAAGCTTTTTTTGTGATGCCAAATCTTTCTCAGGGAGACCATAAAACTCATCAGAAGTTGAATGCTTGGCTAAAAGAAGTGTCTTTTCAATTTGTGTGTCAATGATTTCAGGAGTGAAATCAGATGTATAGAAAAACCCTAATTTGTTATTTACAAATACGCGCAAACCTAACCCCCTTTTTTGTGCTTGCTTGAGGATTTCAATCTCGCCCTTTCTTGTTCTTACCTGAAATTCTGTCCCAAGTTCAAGATATACCTCAGACTCATCTGCTCCTTTATTTATAGCTTTTTTTACAACATCGGTTGCAAGCTCAAGATAGTTCATTTTCATCCCCTTTTATCCGGTTAAAGTTGTTTTATCTGGGTTCCGCCAACTGTGATTTCAGAGAATTTAATTGTTGGCTGTCCAACGCCGACATAAACTCCCTGTTTATCTTTTCCGCAGGTTCCGGTTGTGGGGTCAACCCGTAAGTCTGTTCCCACAAGCTCGATTTTCTTAATAGCATCCAGACCATTTCCGATTAACAAAGCTCCTTTCACCGGTCTGGTTATCTTCCCATTCTCAATTACATAGGCTTCCCTTACCAAGAAGTTAAAGTTTCCTGTGGTATGGTCCACAGACCCTCCACCCAATTTCTTAGCGTAGATTCCTTTTTTAACTGATTTTATTATATCCTCAAGGTCTGTTTCTCCTTTTTCAATATAGGTATTGGTCATCCGTGGAATAGGATAGTGGCGATAAGACTCTCTTCTTCCATTACCTGTGGATTGGGTTCCCATAAGTTTCGCATTCAATTTATCATACAAATACCCTTGTAAAATTCCGTCTTTCACCAAAACTTTTCTCTGCCCCAAAGTCCCTTCATCATCTATGTTGAATGAACCTCTGCCAAATGGGATTGTGGCATCGTCTATAACTGTAACAATATCGGAAGCAACCTTTTTGCCTAAAAGGTTTGACATAAGGGAAGTGTTTTTTCTTATTCCATCACCTTCCAGGCTGTGTCCGAATGCCTCGTGAATCAATACCCCACCCCAGGCGTGTCCAACAACCACAGGGAGGGAGCCTGCTGGCGCATCATATGCATTAAGCATATCCATCGCCTGTCTGGCACCTTCAGCACCGGTATTCTCAGGCGGATTTTTATCGAAATATGAGATATTGACCCTTCCTCCTGAGGTAGCATATCCTTCGAATCTTTTACTTCCCTCAATTGCTAAAGGATAAACCGCCATTCTGACTATAAATTGCGTATCTGAAACTTTTATCCCCTCTGAGTTTATTATCGCTATATTTTTCGCCTCATCATACCATTCGATTTTGACCTGCTCTATTTTTTTATCATAGTCTCTTGCAGACTGATTAGCTCTTTTTACAAGTCTGATTTTTTTCTCTTCTTCTAAAAGGGGAACCGGGGACTCAAGGAGAAAGTTGGGCTTTATTTTTTTAGCTGTGATGGCTAAAGGCTCTATTTTTTCATTTGATCTGGCAATGTAGGATGCAACTTGTGCGGCCTCTTTTAATTTTTCAAAAGAAAGCTCACCTGAGAAGGCGTAACCGGTCTTTTCCCCAAAAGTAACTCTTATACCTGCCCCACAAAGTATGCCATAAGATATGTTTTTGAGTTTATCCTCCTCGAGTAAGATCTCGGTACTGATCCGGTGCTCCAGATATATTTCAGCAAAATCACCACCTTGAGATAATGCCTCATCAAGAATTTTTTTAAACTCCTCCTCTGAGAATAACTCCAAAAGATTTTTTCGAAGAATGCTTCGCATATCTGACATTTTTTTCTCCTCAGCACAATCAAGCAAAAAAGGAAAAAAGCAAAGAATGACACTTGAACCGATTGCCGATTTTATAAACTCCCTGCGGTTGATTTTTAAAAATTTTTTTTCCACAAAGTCTCTTGTTCTATTTATCAATAACAATGAACTATACTAAAAATTTTTTTGAATAAGTCAACAAAAAAAGCGCTGACCCAAAAGAATCAACGCTTTTTTAGGTAGGACTAAATAAGTTTATCTTTTTTTCCTCAATTCTTTGGCTTTCTCAGAGATCAGATCCTTGGCATAATCATTTTGCATCATCTTCTCCATCATCACATCCATAAGATTCTGGTCCACTACAACTGAATCCATAACTCGAAAGATACAGGTTGAATCCATCATGGTCATATTCATCATCCTCATCTTATAATCTGGAGACTCCATCATCTTCCTCATTATCATCTCAGACATCTCAGGATTTGCCATCATAGTGTCAATAGCTTTCTCCTGACTGCAGGACGAAAACAACAAAGCTGCTAAAAGAATACCAAAAGCAAGTGAGAGAAACAAAAATTTTTTCAATTCTTCACCTCCTTTTAAATTGTGCTAATTTATTTTTTTTCATTTTCTAAACTTCAGGTGGTATTTAAAAAGAATTGGTGAGGTTTGTCAAGGAAATTTTAAAAAAACTCAAAAAAGAGTTTTGGGTCTTTTTATATTTGCCTAATTTTTATGTTGTATTTGAAAAATCTTAAACTGCAAGTTTTATGAGCAAAAATTTTTTCAGATATTTCATTTGATTTAAGGATTTTAATCTTTATCTTAAGCTCAAAATAAAGGAAAGGATTTTTAGACTTATTTTGTTTTAAAGAGAAAAAATAAAAGCCACCCTGTTTTAGCTTATGGTTTTTTATGTTCAAAAGAAAAATTTTTATTCTAATTTCTTTTCTTCTGCTCGGCACAATAATTTTTTGTTCAGCAAAAAAGATCGAGAAAAAATCAAGAAAAACAGAAAATAAAAAAAATGCTCTGTATTGTTCCTGTAGGTGAAGTTGAACACTCTGTTTTATTGAATTTAAAGCTCAAATTAAAAGAAATTTTCGGGCTTGGGGTCCAGATAAAAGAAGGTTTGGAAAAGTTAGATTATGCTTACAATCCGGAAAGGAAACAGTATTTTTCATCTGCAATTTTGAAAAAGATTAAAAAGGGCTCTTACAAAGAATGTGAGAAAGTATTGGGGATAGTTGATGTTGACCTTTATGTCCCATCTTTGAATTTCGTTTTTGGAGAGGCGGATATTGATGGAAAAGCATGTGTTATCTCTTTGTGCAGGTTAAAACAGAGTTTTTATAGTTTGCCCGAGGATCAAAAATTATTCGAACAAAGAGTGCTAAAAGAGGCAGTTCATGAGCTTGGACATACCTTCGGTCTTTCTCATTGTCCAGATCCAAAATGTGTGATGCATTTTTCAAATAGCCTGCGCGATACAGATATTAAAAGTCACGATTTCTGCGAGAATTGCAAGAAATTGCTCTGGAAATGAAAAACCCCTTTATTTGATGTTAAAAAGAAATAAAATTCAATTGGCTAAAAGAATGCAGAATAAATTCATCCCTACGTGAATTTAAAAGCGTCAAAGTTCGCATGTTATTTTGAAAAGATAATCATAGGACTTTTATTTTTGCACAAGCTGTTTTAATTTTTCATAAAAATCCGATAAGATAAATAAGGTTATTTTTTACAATGTATTATCTGATTCTTGCGTAATATTAAGTAAACTTTTAAAGGGGTAAACATTTTAAAGGAGGATTTAAAATGAAAATTACCTTGAGTGTAATCAAGGCAGACATTGGTAGTATTGGAGGTCATATCCAGCCGAGCAAGAGATTGAAAGAAACTGTTGGAGACTATATCAAATCCGAAGGGCTGAACAAAAATCTGATCAAAGATTTTTACATAAGCTCGACCGGGGATGATATTGCTATTCTCATGTCCCATCAAAAGGGAAAACTCGATTCCGATATTCACAAGTTAGCCTGGGATGCTTTTGTTAAGGGAACAGAGGTGGCAAAAAAGCAGGGACTTTATGGTGCTGGGCAGGATCTTTTAAAGGATGCTTTCTCAGGGAATGTCAAGGGTATGGGACCTGCTGTGGCTGAGCTCGAGTTTGAGGAAAGACCGAATGAATCCTTTGTCTTTTTTGCTGCTGATAAAACTGACCCAGGCGCCTACAATCTCCCATTATATTTGGCATTTGTAGACCCTATGTATAATGCAGGACTTATGCTTTCTCCTAAAATGGATGAGGGATTCAAATTCGTCATAATGGATGTTTCCTACACCGAGGCTGACAGGGTAATAGAGCTTTCCTCTCCTCAGGACCTTTACGATATCGCAGCCCTTTTGCGGGATAACCAGAGATTCGTGGTTGAATCAATTCATTCCAACAATACAAAAGAACAGGCAGCAGCAATGAGCACTACAAGATTGCACAATATCGCAGGAAAATACACGGGGAAGGATGACCCGGTTGCTCTGGTCAGGGTACAGGGTGAATTTCCAGCTACAGGTGAGGTTCTTTCTCCTTACAACATCGGACATTTTGTGGCTGGATTTATGAGAGGTAGCCATAACGGACCTCTGATGCCGTCGAAAGCTAATACCACTATCTCCTTTTTCGATGGACCCCCGGTTGTAACTGCTCAGGCATTTTCAATGAGAGAAGGGAAATTCACCGAGCCAGCGGATTGCTTTGACCATCCTTTCTGGGATTATGTAAGAGACCAAGTCTCTCAGAAGGCTCTGGATATAAGGCGCCAGGGATTTTCCGGATGCGCCATGCTTCCTTACTCAGAGCTGGAGTATGGTGGTATCGTGGAGAAGATGAAAAAGCTGGATGGGAAGTTTAAAATTAAAGGTGAAAAAGTAAGAGTTTAAAATTAAGAATTAAAAAGTCCAAAATTAAAGATAAAAAAGGCCCCATTCTCAAAAGGGTGGGGTTTTTTAATTAGCAAAAATTAGATTGGGAACCTTTTAGTTGCCTAAATGGTCTTTTTTTCTTCAGATACTTATAAGTAAAGCTAAAGCTTTACACTCCAAAGAAATAAAAATCAGTATCCCCACCTTGCCTCCAAGGTGGGATTCATTTACCCACGTTGAGGGCAACGTGGGATTACCTTTTTAAGTCAAGCTAAAGCTTGACACTCCAAAAAGTAAAATAAAAAAACTTGACAAGGGCAAAAATCTTTTATAAATAAATCATGCGGAAGCATCAAGAGATAAAGCGGGTGTAATTCAGCGGTAGAATGCAAGCTTCCCAAGCTTGACGTCGAGGGTCCGACTCCCTTCACCCGCTTTTTTCTTTTTTGTATTTTTTAACTTAGCTTATTATATTAATCCTGTATGAAAATATTGGAAGTTCAAAAAAATAGCATTGCTCAAAAATATGGGATTTTTCCAGGGGAGAAAATATTGGAGATCAACCATAACCCGGTAAGTGATATAATAGATTACAGATTTTTTGTATCAGATAAGATCGTTTTTTTGAAATTAAAAGACAGAAAAGGAAAGGTAAAAAGAATCAAAATAAAAAAGAAAGAGGAGGATGATTTAGGAATTGTTTTAGAGAAGACAAGATACAGAGCGTGCAGGAATAAATGTATTTTTTGTTTTGTTGACCAGTTGCCAAAAGGTTTAAGAAAATCTCTCTATTTCAAAGATGAGGATTTGAGGCTATCCTTTCTTTTTGGAAATTTCATCACCCTGACCAATCTTTCTGATAAAGATTTTGATAGAATAAAAAATCAAAGAATATCTCCACTTTATATCTCAGTTCACACCACTGATGAGAAATTGAGAAAAAAGATTTTAGGTGATAAAAAGATTCCACCGATTCTACCAGCGATAAAAAGATTGACTAAAAATAAAATTGTGCTTCACACCCAGATAGTTTTATGTCCAAAAGTAAATGATGGGACAAATCTTGAAAAATCTGTTTTTGATTTAGCATCTTTCTATCCACAGGTAAAATCTTTGGCTATTGTGCCTGTGGGTTTGACAAAGTTCAGGGATAATTTGCCAAAAATCATTCCAGTCAATAAAAAGATCGCTTTTCAAATTGTAAAAAAAATAAAAATTTGGCAGAATGTCTTCAGAAAAAAATTTGGTCAGGGGTTTGTCTATGCGGGAGATGAATTTTTCCTTAAGGCAGGACTTGACATCCCTCAAAGAAAATATTATGATGATTTTTACCAGATAGAAAACGGTGTGGGGATGGTGAGAAGATTTTTAGAAGATTTCAAATCAGAACAAAAAAAATTGCCAAAAAAGTTAAAGAAAAAATTAAATTTAACTTTAGTCACAGGCAAACTATCTTTAAAGATTATCAAAGATAGGGTTGAAAAAAGATTGAACCAGATTGAGAATCTTGAGGTGAAAACAGTTGGAATAAAAAATCAGTTTTTTGGTAATTCTGTTACTGTGTCCGGTCTTTTAGCAGGATTTGACATTTTGGAAACTCTAAAAAAAATGAAATTAGGTGATATAATTATTTTGCCTCCTGACTGTGTAAACACCAATGGAGTTTTTTTAGATGGTCTGAGCCCTGAGGACTTAGAAAAAAAATTTAAAAGAAAAATTGTGGTTAGTTTATACAATATTGTGCAGACAATAAATAATATTGTAAGAAGTCGTAACGCAAGGTAAAAGCCTTGCTTTGCAGAAAAAGACTTGAAGGTTAACTTTAAATAACACCTCTTATGCAAAAGCCAATTGTTGCAATAATAGGAAGGCCCAATGTGGGGAAATCAACCCTTTTCAATCGATTGATAAAAAGAAAAATTGCAGTGGTTGATAAAACCCCAGGTGTTACAAGGGATAGGAATTATGCAGAATGTAGCTGGGTTGGGAAAAACTTCTATTTAGTGGATACTGGAGGTTTTATTCCTAAAACAAAAAATGAGTTACAAAAAAAAGTTTTGGCTCAGGTTGAAACTGCCATTTATGAGGCGGATCTGATTTTATTTCTTGTGGATAATAAGGTTGGTGTTCAGAATATAGACCAGGAAATAGCGAAAAGATTGAGAAAGGAGGGTAAAAAGATTATCTTGGTTGCAAACAAGGTTGACAATGAGACAGAGGAAAAAGAGATTTTTAAGCTAAAGAGATTAGGGCTGGGAGATCCAGTTCCAGTTTCCTCAACTTCAGGTAGAAACACAGGTGAGCTTTTAGAAAGAATAGTTGAATTTTTGCCGGAGGTAAAATTTGAGGAGGAAAAAAAAGAGGAAATAAAGATCGCAGTTATCGGTCGTCCTAATGTAGGGAAGTCCTCTTTGGTGAATGCGATATCAGGGGAGGAAAAACTCATAGTTACTGAAATCCCCGGAACAACAAGGGATTCAATAGATACCGAAGTTCAAATCAATGACAGGATATTTACCCTAATTGATACTTCAGGTTTAAAACGTAAGTCAAAGATAAAAGAAGACTTAGATTATTACACTTTGCTCAGAACTCTAAGAAGCATCGAGCGTTGTGATATAGCTTTAGTCTTAATCGAAGCGCAAGAAGGATTGGTGAATCAAGACCTTAAGATTTTCCAACAGGTAGAAAAAGCTTGGAAAGGGATGGTGATGGTGGTGAACAAGTGGGATTTGGTGGAAAAAGATAGCACGACAGCTGACCTTTATACCAGAACCATTCGTCAAAATGCTCCTTTTTTAAACTATATTCCCATAATTTACATCTCAGCCAAGACGAAAAAAAGGGTTAAGCAGACCTTGAATTTTGCTTTGAAGGTTTATGATGAAAGGAAAAAAAGAGTTCAGACCCAAAAGTTAAATGATAAATTAAGGGTTGAGATAGAAAAAAGACCGCCTGCTCAGGCAATGGGCAAGTATATAAAGATATTCTATGTCACCCAAACAAATGTAGAACCACCCACATTTGTTTTTTTCTGTAATTATCCCAAGCTTTTGCAAAAGACTTATTTAAGATTTTTGGAGAATAAAATAAGGAGTCATTTTGGATTTATAGGAGCTCCTTTGAGGATAAAGGTGAGGAAAAGGGAATAAGAAAATGTAGGGGAGACCTTTATGGTCTCCTAAAAGGAGTGCGATTCCGCCTTTGGCGGGACGCATGCAACCCGTATGGGTTGCACTCCGAAATTAAAACGTCTGGGATAAACCCAGACGCTACGAAAAACTAAAATCCGTTGATGCAGGAATTGTCGTCCCTGGCCGGGCAGGCAAGACCCGTTCCGGGGATTTCTTACACCGAAGCTAAGGTTAGGGAATTCCCCCGCTGTTCAGCGGGATCTTTACGACAATTCCCCAACCAACTGAAGAAAACTGAAATACCGATTCACAGGGATTAAGAATACGTAATGGCGGAGTTTATTTCTGAAAAAATTGAAGTTTTAAAAGATGAAAAATTAAGATTACCTCTTTCTTTTTTATGGAGGGGAAAAGAATATAAGATAAAAGAAGTAATTGAGAGCAGGGCTGACTGGGGTTTTTCAAAAGGAGCACCTAAAAGGAAAAACTGGAGGTTAAGACATCATCGTAACTACTTTAAGGTGAAAACAGAAAAAGATCAAATTTTTGAGATATATCATAACAGGAAGAGCAAAAAAGATCAGGGGGAATGGATACTTTATCAAAAATTAAAAATTTAAAATTAAAAATGAAAAATTATTAAAATTCAAAATTTAAAATGAAAAATTCAAAATTGGAATGCTAAATTAAAAAAATTCAAAATTAAAAGTGAAAAATTTAAAATTAAATTAATAATGCAAAATTTGATTTTCGTTATAGTTTTGAGTTATCTTTTGGGCTCTTTTCCTACAAGCGTTGTGCTCAGCAGATTGTGGAAAGGGATTGATATAAGGGATTATGGATCAAAAAATGCAGGAGCAACTAATGTATACAGAGTTTTAGGAATTGCTCCTGCGCTCATTGTTCTTTTAATTGATGCCTTTAAGGGGATAGGCTCTGTTTTATGGATATCTCAGATCGGTTCCAATAATCTATATTTAAATATGATAACTTTACAGCTTTTAGCAGGTGCATCTGCAATTTTTGGTCATATTTTCCCAATTTATATAGGTTTTAAAGGAGGTAAAGGAATCGGGACAGGGATGGGGGTTTTCCTAGCTTTGATTCCAAAGGAGGTTTTATTAGCACTTTGTATTTTTGTCCTCGTCGTTGCCTTAACCCGATATGTCTCTTTAGGCTCTTTGTGCGCAGCAACGTTTATATCCCTTGCTTTGATTTTCGAAAAATATTATTTTAATGTGAAAGTTGAAAATGAGCTTGTTTTTATGACTTTAGCTTTGACTCTTTTAGTTTTCTTTACTCACAGGTCGAACATAAAAAGACTTTTGAAAGGAAAAGAGAATAAATTAGGACAAAAGAGAAAAAATTTTTAGTTTTTTTCTTTTGAAACTATGCCAAAAAAAATGAGAAGTAAAATCGCCATTTTAGGAGCAGGTAGTTGGGGAATTGCCCTGGGGGTTATGTTGAACTCCGAGGGTCATAGAATAACTTTGTGGGAGTTCGACCAAAAGGAGATGATTAAATTAAATACAAAAAGAGAACATCCCAAAAAACTTCCAGGGGCAAAAATACCTCAAAGGGTTAAAATAACAGATGATTTAGAAGAGGCAACTTTTGACTCTGAATTTCTACTTTTGGCAATTCCATCTCACACTGTAAGAGAGGTAGCAAAAAAGTTAGCTAAAATAAATTTAAATCAACCTTTGATAGTCAACCTAGCCAAAGGGATTGAGAACAAGACCCTTTGCAGGATGTCCGAGGTTTTAACTTCTGAGCTTCCAAAAAATCTACATAAAAATATTACAACTCTATCCGGACCCTCCCATGCAGAGGAGGTCTCTAAAAAGATTCCTACAACAGTCGTTGTTGCTGGATTTGATGAGAAAGTTGCACAAAAGGTTCAAAAAACTCTTATCAATCTCTATTTCAGGATTTATACTAATTCTGACTTAATCGGGGTTGAGCTCGGGGGCTCTTTAAAAAATGTCATCGCCATCGCATCAGGAATATGTGATGGTTTGAATTTGGGTGATAATACCAAAGGTGCTTTGTTGACCAGGGGTTTGGCTGAGATGATAAGGTTAGGAGAAAAATTGGGTGCAAAGGCTCAAACTTTCGCCGGGCTTTCTGGAATGGGAGATTTGATCACCACTTGCTTTTCCCCTTATTCGAGAAATAGATTTGTAGGGGAACAGATTGGTAAAGGGAGAAAATTAAAAAAGATTTTAAAAGATATGGTTATGGTTGCTGAAGGAGTTAAAACCACTTTATCTGTTTACAAAATCTCAAAAAAATTTAAAGTGGAGATGCCTATTACAGAAGAGGTTCATCTTGTTTTATTCAAAAATAAAGACCCTATGAAGGGAGTTTATGATCTTATGTCTCGTGGTCCAAAATCTGAAATTTGGGGTTGACAAAAAAAATTAAATCTTTATCTTATTGGAAAATCTATCAGGGAGGGTTAGTTGCGGAAAAACGCTAAAGGAAAACTTTATCATTCGATAAGCGAGGTAAGCAAGACAACCGGAATAAAACCCTATGTCTTGAGGTTCTGGGAAAAGGAGTTTCCCGGTTTAAGACCTAAAAAAAACAGAGCGGGCAATCGCTCCTATCAACAAAAAGATATAGAGTTAATAACTCAGATCAAATATCTCCTTTACAATGAGGGTTATACCATTGAGGGAGCAAGAAGCAAACTGAAAAACTATAGGATCAAAAAGAAAAAGACATTTGCTTTAAAGGAGAGAGAAAAGATCAAGCTGAAAAGTTTGCTTTTTGAGGTGAGAGGGGAGTTGGAGGAGATACTCAAACTTTTCTGATAGTTCGGGGCGTGGCGCAGTCTGGTTAGCGCACTCGCTTGGGGTGCGAGTGGTCGGCCGTTCGAATCGGCTCGCCCCGACTAAAATTTGAATCTAATTTTGTTAGAAAGCCTTAGGACATAAGAGTTGGAAAACAACTGAGATTTATACTCATGTAAGCACAAAAAGTATAAGTAAAATTCAAAGTCCTTTGGACAGTTTAGGCTTAAGACAAAGGGGTAATAAATGACGAAATTTATTAAAAGGAAGGGGTTCTGGCTATTCATCCAGAGGTGGAATAAACGAACTTGTTCGGTTATGAACAAGTTAGCCGAAATAGCCACACAGTAAAAGCAAAGGTTAAGTGAGATTATGGATCAGAGAATTATACAAAATTTGGAAAAGTTGGTTGAGGAAGGCAAGAAGCTTGCGCCTCAAGGCGGCAGGGCGGCTGAAGGATATAACGATAAATTACAATCTGAATATGTTTCATGGAGAATGCGAAGTTTAAGTGCAATAGAATCCCTTGGAAAACTTGCTGCAAGTCTCAAGAAAGAAATAGAAAGCGATAAAAGTGGACCTTATTTTTACCAGTCATCAGCACAAAGAGTGTTAGGTTGTATCCAAGCTGCTTTAGAAATTGCTAAAGAAGCAAAGGCTGAGACACTAAAGGAGACCGCAAGGACTAAAGAAGGGAAAATACTTTCCAGCAAAGTCTTTATCGTACACGGACATGATGAAGCAGCGCGAGAGGCCACAGCCCGTTTTGTTGAAAAGCTCGGTCTTGTAGCTGTCATTCTTCATGAGCAGCCAAGTAAGGGGCGAACAATCATTGAAAAATTTGAAGATTATGCCGACGTTAGTTTTGCAATTGTTTTGCTTACTCCCGATGATATCGGAGCACCGTCTGAAAATCCCAAAAATCTCTTGCCCAGAGCTCGACAAAATGTAATTTTTGAACTTGGATATTTCATTGGTGCTCTTGGACGGGATCGAGTTGTTGCGTTGTACAAGAAGGATGTCGAAATTCCATCTGATTATCAAGGTGTTATGTTTATTCCGTTCGATGAATCCGGCTCCTGGAGATTTGCGCTAGCGAAAGAGTTAAAGACGGCCGGAATGAACATAGATTTAAATAAAGCAATATGAATATAATTGTGGCTACTTCGCCTAACACGGTGTATGCGGTTCGCTACGCTCACCCAAATTGCTCCGCTCCGCTCCGCAACTTCGCATACACCGATTCCGTTGTGCGTAATGCCCAAATAAGGAGAAATGCTTGATATTAAAAAAGAAAAATTTTTTGAGATGTGTTCTTTCTCCATTTGATTTATTTGGAAAAGATGAAGAAGGCCTTTCGAAAGCATTTGCTTATACAATTGCGAAAGAACCCAAAGCTCTTTATGGTTTCTTGCACTATCTTGGATTATCAGTAAAAAATACAAAAAATAATTTTAAATCTACTTCAATTCAACTTGAAAAAAAATATAGGGTTAAACGAACAGATATTGAAATTAAACAAAAGAATAAGTTTCATATAATTATTGAGTGTAAAGTGAGGAAAAATAAAGTCTTAAAACAAAGAAGGCAATATTTAAATTGTTTTGATGATGTTCCATGTAAAATAATGTGTTTTATAACTCAGGTTAATGACTATCAGGTTCAAAAATATAAGGATATTAAAGTATGCAATATAGGATGGATAGAAATTATTAATATCTATAATGACAGAAAATATGAAAATTGTCCTATAATCATTGATTTTATAAAATTTACAATGAAAGGATATAAAATGAGAGAGCAAAAAGAAATATTGGTTCAAGACTTAAGTAAAGAAAATGAAATGAAGCGTTACCGTGAATATAATGTGTATCGAAGAAATGTAGTGTTTGGAAACCCTTTATATTTTTCACCTTATTTTACTCAGAAGGCTAATCAGCTAGAAGGTAAAGGAATATCATTTCTATCCAAAATTTTAGGTATTTTAACTCTTCGACCAGCCGAAATAGTGAACTATGAAGATGACTTAAAAGAATTTGCTGGGGGAAAGAAAAATTTAGTAAAAAAATGGATGAATGGAGTTTCAATTGATAAAAATTCGGATAAAACATACACATATTTTTTTCTTGATGATCCTGTAAAATTAAATAAACCATTATTGAAAGATAGAGGCAGAGAAACTGGACGGGGGAAAAACTGGATAGCAGCGATGATTCCTAAAAATCGATGTGTATCATTTGATGAATTTGTTAAGAGAATTGTGGCTAAATAATTCGGGCACTACGCACAACAGCGGATAAAAGGAAAATCAAAGATTTCCCCAAATTGCCTTTGGCAACTTCTTTTATCCGAAGACGTTATAAAAAATGGAAATTTTTGGAGAGACAATTTTTTGATACCAGTCTAAATTGCTTCGAACAGCGTTCAGTAATTCAGATATAGTTAAAAGTTCATTAGGGGTTGTTGCCGAAGTCTACAAATGTCACCCTGAACGAAGTGAAGGGTCTTTTATTTCGTGGGAAAGATGAGATTCTTCCCCCCGCTGTTAGCGGGAGTCAGAATGACACAATGGGGTTGAGCAACAGCCCCATTAATAAAATAAAAATGGAGTAGAAACCCTGCCCTTTTTTAGTTGAATGGAAAAAATCTTGGTTTTAATACCAGCCTATAATGCTTCAAAAACCTTGTCTTTTTTGATTGAACAGATTTTTCCCTTTTTTAAAAAAGAAGACATTCTGGTGGTGGACGATGGCTCAAATGATTTAACTTTTGATATCGCAAAAGAAAAAGGGGTGATTGTTTTTCAACATCATAAGAACAGAGGAAAAGGTCAGGCACTTTTAACCGGATTTGACTATGCATTAAAAAAAGGATATGAGGGTGTTCTAACAATAGATGCTGATTTTCAGCATCCTCCTCATCTTATAAAAGATTTTCTGTCAAAAAAAGACAAAAATACAAAGGCGATCTTTATCGGAACAAGAAGAAGGGATTTTAAAAATCGGCAACGATCAAGAGATATGCCTTTCCACAGATTTTTGTCCAACACTTTAACATCCTTGGCAATATCTATTATCGCAAGGGAGAGAATATATGATAGCCAATCAGGATATAGATTAATTCCGACAACTTGTTTGAAAAAGATGAGATTGAAATCAAAAAAATATGACCTCGAATCAGAAATTTTACTTAAAGCTTGTAGGCTCGGATTTAAAATCGACTCCATTTCGATCCCCACTGTTTATACCGGATCCAAAAGTTTTATTAATCCTTGTAAGGATACTTTGAGGTTTTTGTATCTTTTATGGAGGAGTTTTTGGTGGTAGAAACAGTTGTAGTCGTAGGTCAGGTGCCCTGCGCACCTGACAAATGAATAGTGTCAGGAGCACGGGGCTCCTGACCTACAACTGTTGATTGAATAGTAGACTAACTGAAGTTGAAAAATTGGTTAGAAAAAAAGATATTATTAGTCAGAAACTATTTCCTATGAAGGTCTTAAAAGCAACAACTTATTAAAAAAGTTTTTTTGGAGGTAAAAGTGGTAATTCTTCTTACCAACGATGATGGAATTGAGGCAGAAGGGCTTTTAGCTTTGAAAAAAGAGCTTTCCAAAATAGGGGAGGTTTGGGTGATAGCTCCTTCTGGGGAGCAGAGTGCTGTTAGTCATTCTCTAAGTTTGCACCGTCCATTAGAAGTGAGAAAAATTGGGGAAAGATCCTATGCTATAGATGGAACCCCAACTGATGGGGTTATTTTGGGTTATTATGGAATTTTGAAAAACTCTCCTGATCTTTTAGTTTCTGGAATAAACCATGGACCCAATTTAGGAGATGATGTTACCTATTCAGGGACAGTAGCTGCAGCTATCGAGGGAACATTGTTAGGGATACCATCAATTGCAGTTTCTGTGGCAGACCCAAATTTCAGATATTTCAATCCCGGAGCGAAATTTGTAAAAAAAATAGCGCTTTTAATTTTAGAAAAGAGATTGCCTGAAAACACCTTTTTAAATATCAACATTCCAGCTAAAAGGGAAAAAATTTTTAAATATCAAATCACAAAACTGGATAAGAAGAAAAAAAAGAAAGTGGAGCTTAAAAGAATAACATTGAGGGGCAAAACCTTCTATTGGATAGGAAAAGAAAACACCACCTGGGCAAAAGGGAAATATACTGATTATGAGGCTATAAAAAAAGGATACATTTCCATTACCCCTATAAAATTGGATTTAACAGATTATGAGGCGATTGAGAACATAAAGGGATGGAGGATTTTTTAGTTAAAAAGACTTGACTATGGAGGCAGATTGTAGTAAATTTTGCTACATTTGTAGTAAAAAAAGCTACAATTCTAAATGAAGATGAAAGGTAATTTACTTGGTTCGAAATTAAGATGCAAAATATTGACTTGTTTTTTTACCCATCCTGAGAAGACCTTCTATGTAAGGGAGCTCCAGAAATTGTTAAAAAAAGATCCTACTAATATAAGCAGAGTCTTAAAAAATTTATCAGACCAAGGAATATTAAAAAGTGAGAAAAGGGGCGGTCGGAAATACTATAAAGCAAACTCCAACTCTCCGATTTATCCTGAATTGAAAAGTATAATTTTAAAAACAACTGGTGTTGCTGGGTCCATTAAAGAAAAACTTTCTAAACTAAAAAATGTTAAATTTGCATTCATATATGGCTCCTTTGCTAAAAACACAGAAAATATTAATAGTGATATAGATTTGATGTTGGTTCTTGAAGGCAAAGTGAATTTGGATTTATTACATGAGGTTATGTTAGAAATAGAGAACAATCTAAGAAGGGAAATAAATTATATTATTTATAATCCAGAGGAATTCAAAGGAAAAATCTTAGCTCAAAATGGATTTTTAAAAAATATTTTAAAAGATAGGAAAATAATGTTAATAGGAAAAGAGGATGAACTTCAAAGATTATGAATCTGAGGGATTAATCGAAAAAATCGAGAAAAGCTATGATCAGATCCATAGCAATTTGCAAAGAGCCTTAAAAGACTTAAAGAGCGCAAGAGGAGAGGGGGACGAAGGGTGGGCGTATGTAAAAGCTTATAACTCTATGTTGAGAGCTGGAAGAACACTTTTGTTTTCTAAAGGATACAGACCCAAAGGACCGAATCAGCATAAGACAGTGGTTGAGTTAAGTTCTTTTATCTTGGGTGAAAGGTATAAAAAATTAACCATGGCATTTGATAGGATGCGCAGAAAAAGACACAATTTTATCTATGAGCCAGATCGTCCAATATCAAAAACAGAGGCCTTAAATTCAATTCAAAATGCGGAAAAGTTAGTGAAAGAGATTATAAAAATCATAAAAAAAGAAAATCCTCAGTATGAATTTAAATTTTAAATAGAAATTAATTAAAACAAGGAACGATTAATGAGCAACTATCCACGATTCACAGATGAGCAGATGGCTGCTATTCCGTAAAGGAAAAACCGAAGGGTCATTCCGCATTCGTCTTGTTACTGAGGCCAGCTTACCACCTTCTTTTAGTAGTCCAACGTGTTTCCCAACTTGCAAAATATGTGGTTGGGAAACTTCAAAGATGGGTAACCTAACAAATATGAGATTAGCGGACATGGATGATTCCCATCGATTTAATGAGGAATATGGTATGATGTGTACCGAGCATGCAGGTCAACTGACACAGAAGCTTGTAGCAGAAAAAGGAATCTCCAAAAGTCAACTAAAAAAAGCAGTGCAAAAGGCTCGAAAAATTATGTATTCGCAGATGTAAAACTTTCTGCCATTTTTTTAAATTTCATTAATCTCGTAGCAAATCTTACTACATTCGTAGTGATTTTTACTACAAAGTGGTTTTCCTATCGCAATTTCAAAAGTTTTGTTTGCGTAGATTTTATCCCTTTAAAAAATGCACGAATAAATTTATATCCACAAGCATTTTCAAAACCCTAAAGCAAAAATTTTGACTTCTCTATGAGTTGATACAATCTATTTAACTCTGTCAAAAAAATTAATATTCCCTTTACAATTTTAAGCTCAACTGTTAAATTTACAAAGCTTATGAAGATAAAAAGGGCTGTCCTTTTAGTTTTAGATTCCTGCGGAGTTGGAGAGTTACCTGATGCTTATCTATATGAAGATGAGGGTTCAAATACCATTGTGAACACTGCTAAGGCAGTGGGAGGACTAAATCTTCCAAACCTCGAAAAACTCGGGCTGGGCAATATTACTGTAATTTTTGGAGTATCTAGAGCTAAAAATCCAATAGCTAACTTTGGCAAGATGGCGGAGAAATCTTTGGGAAAGGATAGCACCACAGGTCACTGGGAGATTTCTGGGGTTATTTCTGAGAAACCTTTTCCAGTTTATCCAGATGGCTTTCCTGAAGAGATTATCAAAGAATTTGAGAAAAGAATCAAAAGAAAGATTTTATGGAACAAACCAGCTTCCGGAACTGAGATCATAAAAAAATTGGGAGAAAAGCATAAAAAGACTAAAAGACCAATAGTTTATACTTCAGCTGATAGTGTTTTCCAGATTGCTTGCCATAAGAATGTTGTTCCAGTTTCTGAACTTTACCAGATGTGTAAGGTTGCAAGAGAGATTTTGACTGGAAAACATAGTGTTGCTCGGGTGATTGCAAGACCATTTATAGGGGATAAGGGCAACTTCGTTCGCACCGAAAAAAGAAAAGATTTTTCTCTGGCTCCACCAGAACCTACCCTTCTGGACTTGATGAAAAAAAAGGGATTTGAAGTTGTGGGAATAGGTAAAATTGATGACCTTTTCGGAGGGAGGGGTTTAACTGAGGTTATCCACACTAAAAATAATATGGATGGTATGGATAAGTTGATAAAAATTATGGAGGGTGATATGAGTGGTTTGATATTTATTAATCTTATTGATTTCGATATGCTCTGGGGTCATCGTAATAATTTCAAAGATTTTGCTTCCGGATTAGAAAGGTTCGATTCAAGATTACCTGAGTTTTTGAATAAAATGAGAAAAGAAGACATTTTGATAATCACTGCTGACCATGGTTGCGACCCCACTACTCCATCAACCGACCACTCAAGAGAATATGTTCCTCTTTTAGTTTATGGAGAATTATTAAAAAGTGGAATGAACTTGGGGACAAGGGAGACTTTTTGTGATGTGGCGAAAACTTTAGATGAAATATTTAATTTGAAGGGAATAAAAAATGGTAAAAGCTTTTTAAAGGAGATGTCCGAAGGATTTTTCGAATATGAAGGATGAAAAACTCATAGAAGAGGCTAAAAAGGCAAGAGATTTAGCTTATGCTCCATATTCAAAATTTAAAGTGGGTGCGGCATTGTTGACCAAAGATGGTAAAGTATACAAAGGAGCTAATGTTGAGAACTCCTCCTATGGCCTTTCGATGTGTGCTGAGAGGGTGGCTTTGTTTTGTGCAGTTTCCTCAGGTGAAAAAGACTTTTCGAAAATTGCAATTGTCGCCGATTCAGAGCAACCGATTACTCCCTGCGGAGCATGCAGGCAAACCCTTTTGGAATTTAATGGGAATCTTGAAATTATTTGCGCAACTACTAAAGGTAAGATTAAAAAATATAGGCTAAAAGAACTTTTGCCAGAGCCTTTTAAACTGAATAGATAGTTTGTGGTAATTTTTTTACGCAACCTGCCTGCCCGGACAGGGAAGGTTGCGGCTACTTTTTAGGTGAAAAAGAATTTTTTGGTATATTGACTGAGAATGTTCTTTTTCACCCGGTGGTCATAATACACTTATAGGAGAAGTTCTTTTAGTTTTTAAGATTTAGGAGGAGAAATAAGATGGACATCGCAAAACTAATAGACCATACTCTTTTGAAACCAGATGCGAAAGAAGAAGATATAAGAAAGCTTTGTGAAGAAGGAGAAAAATATGGATTTTGCTCAGTTTGTGTTAATCCCTTTTGGGTAAGCTTCTGTTATAAGTTCTTTTCAGAGTCTTGTGGGTCAAGGGTCAAGGTGTGTTCTGTTTCTGGTTTTCCTCTGGGCGCCACAAGCACTTTGATTAAATCCAAAGAGGCGGAATTGAATGTGAAAAATGGTGCGGATGAGGTTGATATGGTGATAAATATCGGAGCTTTGAAAGATAAAAACTTCAAACTTCTGGAGGATGAGATCAAGTCGGTTAAAAGTGTGATAGGTGAGGATAAGATTTTAAAAGTGATCTTAGAGACCTGTGTTCTAACTGAAGAAGAAAAGATTGAGGGTGCAAAGATTGTGTTGAGTTCGGGTGCGGATTTTGTCAAGACCTCAACTGGATTCGGTTCGGCTGGAGCTAAGATAGAGGATGTGAAACTTTTGAAAGAGGTTGTTGGAGATAAGATAAAAGTTAAGGCATCAGGAGGAATAAGGGATTATGAAACAGTTGTGAAGATGATAGAAGCAGGTGCTACAAGAATTGGAACTTCTTCTGGAGTGAAGATCATTGAAGAGAGAAAGAGATTTGAGAAAGAGAGATTTCAGTAGGCAGTAAACAGTAGGCAGTAAACAGTAGCAGATAAAGATTTTTGGAGTGTCAAGCTTTAGCTTGACTGGATAGTGGTTCAACCCCTGTCCAAGCTGGTTAATGAATTTGAAAAAGAAAAGTTTCAGTAGGCAGATGACAGTAGACAGAAAACAGAAAACGGGAAACGGAATTCTGAGAGAGATTTGAGAAAGAGATTTGAGAGAAGTATGAGAGTCTACGATATAATTTCTAAAAAAAGAGACAGGGAAAAATTAAGTAAAGACGAAATAGATTTTTTTATAGATGGTTACACAAAAGAAAAGATACCCGATTATCAGATGTCAGCTTTTTTGATGGCTATATTTTTGAATGGGATGGATATTGATGAGACAGCTAATTTAACTTTATCTATGATGAGAACAGGAAAAACCTTAGATTTAAGTGAAGTTCCTCAAGTGAAGGTTGATAAGCACTCAACTGGTGGTGTTGGTGATAAAGTATCTTTGATACTTGCACCTTTAGTTGCATCCTGCGGTTTGTGTGTTCCAATGCTTTCAGGAAGGGGATTGGGATATACTGGTGGGACTTTAGATAAATTGGAATCGATCTCTGGATTTAAGACCTCTTTTTCTCTGAAAAAGTTTGAAAAAAATCTAAAAGAGATCGGATTGTGTATAATAGGGCAGACCGAAGATATTGCACCTGCTGATAAAAAAATCTATGCTCTAAGGGATGTGACTGCAACTGTTGATTCCATTCCGTTGATAACCTCAAGCATCCTTTCAAAGAAATTAACTGAGGGAGCAGATGTGATTGTTTTCGATGTTAAGGTGGGTAATGGTGCCTTTATGAAAGATGAAGAGAAGGCGATCTCTTTGGCTCAGACTTTAATCCAGGTGGGCAAGAGATTAAAAAAGAAAATGGTCGCGTTGATCACCGATATGAATGAGCCATTAGGGGAAGCAGTTGGAAATTCACTTGAGGTTATTGAGTCGATCGAAGCTTTGAAAGGGAATTTTCAAAAAGATTTGATGGAGGTTACTTTTGCTTTAGGTTCTTGTATGTTGATCTTGGGGAAAAGAGTAAAGAGATTTGAGAAAGCGAAAGAGATTTTAAACCAGGCGATTAAAGATGGAAAGGCTTTGGATAAGTTTAGACAGATGATTGAAAGACAGGGAGGGGATAAAAAGGTTATTGATAACTACGACCTTTTGCCCAAAGCTCAGTTTGAAATTTTAGTAAAATCTCCAAAATCTGGATATGTGAGGTCTGTTGATACTAAAAAAATTGGTTTTTCCGCAGTTGAATTAGGCGCTGGAAGGGAAAAAATTGGGGATAAAATTGATCCTGCAGTTGGATTTCTGATAAAGAAAAAAGTGGGTGATTATGTTAAAGAAGATGAGGTGATTGCTGAAATTTTTGCAAATGACAAAGAAAAAGGTGAGATTGCTAAAGAGAAGATTTTAAGTGCGTATGAAATAAGTAGGACTAAAAGTAAAAGATTAAAGAAAACACTTTATCTTGTT
Organism: Candidatus Zixiibacteriota bacterium; assembly: GCA_030615745.1. Lineage (GTDB taxonomy): Bacteria > Zixibacteria > MSB-5A5 > MSB-5A5 > SM23-73-2 > SM23-73-2. The sequence goes on from JAUWYR010000001.1 coordinate 34,715, forward strand.
GATGAAAAAGGAGTTAGGAAGCTTTAAATGTAAATCTTTTGGAGGTATTTTAATTTCCACACTAAATAGTAGGCCCACCTTGCCCTCAAGGTAGGGTAAAGATTCGGATGCCCCATGTTGAGGACAACATGGGGTTACCGATCACGAGGCCATCCGTTCCTCAGGGATGTTATCATCCCCGAGAAAAAAGTTGAGTGGATGTCTACCTGGCCAGGGATATCATCTACCCCGAACAGTAGAAACCTTGAAAAGTTTATGAAGATAAGGCCTCAAAATGCAAACTTTAAGTTTGCTCAAAAGTTTTTTTATTTTTCAAATGTTACAGGTAAAGCTAAGACTTTTCCCTCCAGAAAAAATAGTATTGTAATCTGTTTTTCAAAGACTAATTTAAAAGGCTTGACTTTTCCTTATGAATATTTATATCATTATTTTGAGATATTGAAAATTCTTGGATGTAAATAGAAACGACTGATTGGATATAAAAAAGATCTTATTAAAAAATTTTATTAAGGATTTTGATCTAAAGAGCACTTGAAAAAAGGCTTTTTGTCAATGTAAATTTTAAATTATAAAAAGAGGTAAACAGCATGAACCAGATTATAGAAGGAATGCTTACAATTGTAAGTGGATTAAAAAAGAAAGAACGACGCGAATTCCTTACTCGACTCATCACCTCAGGAGTTCTGAGCGAGGATGAACAGGACATATTAGTGATTGAATCGAGGAGAGGTGAACCAACTCGACCATTAGATAAATTCGTGAAAGAGATGAGAAAGAAAGGTTGCCTCAGGTGAGCTGGGAAGTTGAGCTTAATACTCATGCAGAACGGGAGCTCGAGAAACTTCCCGATATGATAATTCAACCGATAGTAGATCAACTAATTCGTTTAAAGAAAAATCCTTTTCCCAAAGGTGCCAGAAAACTTAAGGGACATACCGGGTACAGGCTAAGGATTGGTGAATACAGAGTCCTCTATGAGGTTGATCAAAAAGCGAAAAAAGTTATTATTTATTCCATCGGGCATCGAAGGCAAGTCTATCGATAATATCTGCTTTTTTTGAATTAAAAAATTTACAGCAAGCAGAGGATAAATAGCTTTAAGCGTTTTTGTAATTTTAAAGTTTTTTTTAAAAAGCCAAATTTATAAGAGGAAACTTAGAAGTAGAAAGCTTCGGCTCTACCTTTAAGACCTTCAAAAAAGATTTCGTCTGGCAAACCTCAAAAGGTTTGGATGCCCCATGTTGAGGGCAACATGGGGTTACCGATAAGAATGGAAGATAGTTGCGCAACCTGCCTGCCCGGCCAGGGATAACATCTACCCCGAACAGAAAAAAAACTAAAGCCTCTGTTTATATTTTTCTGTCACAACAGGATTTTTTTTAATATCGATTATAGAGCAGAACTTTTCGAATAATTTTCCGATTTCTGGATTCTGGTCAACTTTTTTCCTTATCTTTTCAAAGTGCTTTTTATCTTTAAATTTATTGATCTCCATCCAGATATTTTCTCTTCCTTGTTTTTTGTAAACCTCATAGGCAATGCATCCAGTTTTTACATAAATAGCTTTAACTGTTCTTTGTAATTTAATATAATCCTTTATCTTACTCTTGGGAACTTTATAAGTATATGTAACGATAAACATATTTTCTCCTTTTTGTCCCCGAAGCTTGAGCTTATTTTTTTCTTTTCTTATCAAAAATATACTTCTTAGGTTCTTTTTCAAACTCCGACTGACATAAAGGACAACAGAGATAGTAGATCTCACCTTGATAAAAAATCTTAGCATAGGCTTTATTGGGATTCATTCTCCTTTTACAAACTGGATCATAGTGCATAACTTTCTCCTTTAAGTTTTATTATGTAAGCTTACATCAAATATCTTAATCTTTTTGTTCTTTTGGTTTTTTCATATATTTCTCTGGCTCTTTCTCGAATTCAGATTTACACAACGGACAGCAGGCTAAATAATCCTTTCCTTTATATTTCAGAGAAAGGTAAGCTTTCTCTTTATCAATCTGGGCATTGCAAACTATGCATCTATCCATAAAAATACACCTCCTTTCATTAAATATCAGAGTGCGGCTTCGCCTTTTTCTCCAGTGCGGATTCGAATAGCTGTCTCCACCGGGGAGATAAAAATCATGCCATCTCCCTTAGAGCCGGTATAGGAACTACCGCTGATCACCTGCACCAGACGGTCAACATCTTTGTCCGCACAGACCACCTCTAACTTAGTTATATCCCAGTATCTTTTGGTGATACTCTCATCGGTGGTAAAATAGTTGGGATCGAATCCATAGCCCACAGGGTGCACGGTGACCACAGTGATTCCCGGCGCTTTTGCCTCCTCCAATGCCTTTACCGTTCTTTCTAAGACCTCTGTTCGGATATAGGCTTTTATCTCTTTCATTTGTTCCTCCTGTTAAAGCGTAATGTAAATTTTCATCTTAACCATGATTTTGATTTCTGGTTTTTTCTTCTTTGAATCTTAAGCTACCAGAGGCTCAAATTTTTAGGTCGAAAGAGTAGGAAATGTTCAGAAATATTTTTTTTCAATCAATAGTTTTATCTGCTCCAAGCTCTTTCCCTGCACAAACCAGTTGAAGGCATCACGGCCCTCGTCATTACATTCTCTTCAGGTGGGAGGACATCTTCCCTTGTAGCAAACATCCAGATACTCTCCACAACAAGGGCAGGGAATCTCAGATACGATATCTGGAATCTCTTTTAGAAGGAAGCTATATAGTTCTGAGCCATCCGGTGGAAGTGTCAATCGGGAGAGACGTTCCCTCCGGTTATCAAGACCGTCAGCATTTTGAAAAAGATACAGAGTTAAAATTACGATCGCAAAAACTCCCAGAAGGCTCAATAGGGTAAACATTTTTCGCCTTTTCCCTTTTTTAAAGCCTTTCTTTTTTTCTTCTTTGAAATTCATTATAAAGACAGTTCACTCCTTTCTTTGATGTCATCACAAAAGATAGATAAACAGATCCTAATTTGCCTTGAGGGAGGGTCGTTTCCGGCCCTCCCTTAAAGTCAAAATCTATTTACCTTCCATTTCCTTCATATGCATTGCGGGCTCGGATTCGCCACCAGCTTCTTCGATGAATTTCCCGTTCTGCGTCATCCCGGTCATTTCTCCACACTTATACATCTTGGAGCCGTAGTAGGGGTTGCCTATCTGATCATTTTCCTGTAGCCAGCTTTCTTTTATCATGGAGCAGTGAAAACTGTAAGCTTTGCCTGAAAAACCGAACCATTTGACATAATCTATCGTAGCCTGTGAAAGGGAAGCAAATCCTTTACGCGCCTCTTCCAGATTACCAGCTTTCAAATTAGATGAGCTGGTTTGAATCCGCTCTAAAGCTTTAATCAGGTTTCCCAGCTGGACTGACATCTCCTGAGCATGGGTGCTCACCTGGTCGACTTTATCCTGGGCTAAAAGCTCCCGAATGGCAAAATAGTGTTTGAAAATTTCAGCCATCTCATCTGATGTGGTGACTTCTTCTTTTGCCGAAGCTTCCAAAGGCTTTTCCTCAGATTTCTGATCTGCCAAAACGGGACTTGAAAAAATTCCCAAAATGAATAAACCCAAGGTTAAAATGACGGTTAATTTAATCTGTTTTTTCATCTTTTTTCCTCCAGGGATAAAAGATTAACGGTTTACATGCATTTAAGCGAGACAAAACTTCAGATATCTGCTTTGTTGATTTTCACATAGCACACCTCCTTGATTTAATCAGATTTAGTATCTTCTTTTTCTGTCTCCTCTTTTAAACTCCAGCCCTTGACAATTGCATATATGGCTGGGATTATTATCAAAGTCAGGACAGTGGAGCTAATTAGTCCCCCTACCATGGGAGAGGCCATTCGCTTCATCACCTGTGAGCCGGTGCCATGTCCGATCATTAAAGGAAGAAGACCGATCATGGTGGTAACCACAGTCATAAGCTTTGGTCTAACCCTTTCCACCGCTCCCTCGATTATGGCTGAATGTAAATTAGATAGGGTATTAAGTTTTCCTTGTCGCTTAAAACGATGATAAGCTTCTTCCAAATATACCAACATCACCACACCCGTCTCGGCTGCCAGTCCACCCAGAGCGATAAAACCCACATACACAGCTACACTGGTATTGAACCCCAAAAAATACAACAACCACACTCCACCCACCAGAGAAAAAGGTAAGGAAAGCATAACTGTCAGGCTGTTGGTCATATTTTTGAAATGGAAGAACAAAAGTAAAAAGATGATGATGATAGTAATAGGAATAACAATTCTGAAACGCTTAGCAGCTGCCTGCATATATTCGTATTGTCCACTCCAGATGATATTATAGCCGGCTGGGATGTCTATCTCTTGGGCTACCACCTGCTGAGCTCTTTTGACATAAGTTCCCACATCGATTCCCTTAATATCAACATAAACCCAGGCAGTTCGCCGGGCGTTTTCTGATTTGATAGCAGGTGGTCCCTTTTTTATCTCGATATCAGCTACCTGAGTGATGGGGATTTGTGCTCCGGTTAGCGTGGGTATTAAGATCCTTTTTAAGCTGTTGAGGTCGTCGCGCAGTTCTCGAGGGTAGCGAACGTTAACCGGGTAGCGTTCCAACCCCTCAATGGTATAGGTCACATTCATACCCCCAACCGCAGACATGATCACATCCTGAACATCCCCTACCGTCAGTCCATACCTCGCTGCCTCCTCCCTTTTGATCTTATAATCCAAATAATTGCCGCCCACTACTCTTTCAGAGTAAACAGAAAGTGTCCCTGGGACTTTTCTCACTACGGCTTCTATTCGTTCCCCTATGGCGGATAGGGTGTCAAGGTTTGCGCCCATTATCTTGATTCCCACAGGGGTCTTGATCCCAGTGGAAAGCATGTCAATCCTGGTTTTAATAGGCATAGTCCAGGCATTGGTTAGTCCCGGAAACTGTATAGCCTTATCCAGCTCATCCACCAATTTTTCTGGAGTCATCCCGGGACGCCACTCTTCCTCTGGCTTTAACATTATGGTAGTTTCAATCATGGTCAAAGGAGCTGGGTCGGTTGCAGTCTCTGCTCTTCCGATCTTGCCGAAAACAGTTTTTACCTCAGGAAATGAAGCAATGATTTTATCCGTCTGTTGGAGGAGTTCCTTTGCTTTGGTGATTGATATTCCGGGAAAAGTCGTAGGCATATAAAGTAAATCGCCCTCATAAAGTGGAGGCATGAATTCAGAGCCCAACTTGGAAGCGGGATAGAAGGTTATGCCTAAAATGATTATAGCCGCTAAAATGGTTAGCCACTTGAAACGTAGCACCAATTTGATGAAGGGCATATAAAGGGCTATGAAAAAACGGGAGATGGGATTTTTCTTCTCCGGCAGGATTTTCCCCTTTATCACCACCACCATCAGAGCAGGAATTACGGTGATGGCAAGCAGAGCTGCGGAAGCCATAGCAAAGGTCTTAGTATAAGCCAGCGGCTTGAACAGCCTTCCAGACTGCTCCCCTAAGGCAAAGACCGGGAAGAAGGAGACGGTTATAATTAAAAGTGCATAAAAAAGGGCTGGACCCACCTCTTTGGCCGCATCCATTATAATTTGCCAGTGCTCCTTTTTCCCCTTATCCCGTTCCAAATGTTTATGAGCATTTTCCACCATCACCACTGAAGCATCCACCATCACTCCTATGGCAATGGCAATTCCTCCCAAGGACATGATGTTGGCATTTATTTTCAGATAGTTCATGACGATGAAAGACATCAAGACCCCGGCTGGTAGGGTGAACATAGCTACTAAAGCGCTTCGGGCATGTAATAAGAAAATCATACAGATCAAGGCTACCACGAGGATCTCCTCGATCAGCTTTCCTTTCAAGTTGTTTATAGCCCGATATATGAGCCCGGAACGGTCATAAACCGGTTTGATCTTCACCCCAGGAGGCAAACCTGGTTTCAGTTCGTCTAACTTCTTTTTAACGTTTTTGATCACCTCTAAGGCGTTTTCGCCAAAGCGCATCACAATTATTCCCCCCACCACCTCCCCTAAGCCATCCTTTTCCGCAATTCCTCGACGAAGCTCAGGACCAATTTTGATCTGAGCAACGTTTCTTAATAGAATTGGGGTCCCGTCCTGGTCTATTCCCAAAGGAACATTTTTTAAATCCTCAATGGATTGAATATAGCCCAATCCTCTCACCATGAATTCGGCCTCGGCCATCTCTATCAAACGGCCGCCCACATCGCTGTTAGACCTCTTTATAGCCATCTTCACTTTGGAAAGTGGAATGTTATATGCTAAAAGCTTGTTCGGATCAACCTCCACCTGGTATTGTTTAACATATCCCCCTACCGAGGCGACCTCAGAAACACCTGGAACAGAGGTTAGCTCGTATTTTAAATACCAGTCCTGAATGCTGCGCAGATCAGAAAGATCCAGATTCCCGCTTTCATCCTCCACCGTGTATTCATACACCCACCCCACCCCGGTAGCATCGGGTCCTAGCTGAGGAGTTACCCCTGGGGGCAGACGCCCAGAGATAAAGCTTAAATACTCCAAGACCCGAGAGCGAGCCCAATAAAGATCGGTGCCATCCTCAAAGATGATATAGACAAATGAGAAACCAAAGAAGGAGTATCCTCTGACTACCTTGGCATAGGGAACAGAAAGCATAGCGGTGGTCAGAGGATAGGTAACTTGATCCTCCACCACCTGAGGAGCTTGACCCGGGTATTCGGTATAAATTATCACCTGCACATCCGAAAGGTCAGGGATGGCGTCTAAAGCGATGTTTTGGATTGCATACGCTCCTCCCAGAAAAACGAATATCGCTACAAGGAAGATGATATACTTATTCCTGATCGAATATTCTATGACCTTTTCAACCATAGCTATTTGCTCCTTTTTTTAGATTCCAGTTTTATTAACTCCATGCCGCACTCCGGGCATTTCCCTGGCACATTAGAAAGGATATGATGATGCTCCTCCATGGGACAGGTATAAACATCTCTGTCCGTTTCGGTGATTGGCACCAAATCCATCCCGCATTCAGGACATTTACCCGGTCCTACCTGAAGTATATGACTATGCTCATCCATTGGGCAGGTGTAGACCTCCTCGGCATACTCTGCCTTTTTTTCAGGGGTAAGATTCAGATTCTTGACCTCAAGCTGTGCACCCTCATGAACATGCTCCTCTTCTTTTTTTATAACCGGTATCCTTTCCACTTCAACCTCTTTTGAAGTGTCCATCTTAGCCTTAATCATCTTTTGAATTGCTTCTTGGGTCTTGCTTTCAGAATCGAGCATGAACTGAGCGGAGACTACCACCACTTCATTCGGAAGAAGTCCTTCTTTAACCGCCAGGACCCCTCCCTCACCACTAACTCCGGTTATGATTTCTCTGGGTGTATATTTCCCCTCACCTATATCCACAAAAACTATCTCCCTTTTACCTGACCGAATCACCGCCTCCTCGGGAATCAGAGTTCTTTCCCCGGAGAGCTCAGATTCAATTACCACATTAGTATACATATCCGGCTTGAGTTTGAATCCGGGATTGGAAAACTCCAGGCGCACCTTTACATCACGTGTCTTTTGACTTAAATAAGGATAGATGTAGGTTAATTTTCCCTCGAAGGTCTCACCTGGAACATAGGGCAAAGTTATGGTGGCTTTCTGTCCCAGCTTTATATAGGGGAGCTCATATTCATAGATCGTGGCTAACACCCAAACGGTTGAAAGATCAGCTATCCGGAAAAGATCTGATCCTGCTTTAACATAACCTCCTTCGATAGCGTTTTTATGGATCACTACCCCTTTTGTTAGTGAATAGATGGTCAAAGTTTTTTTGACCTCCCCGGTTTGTTCCAATCTTCTGATCTGGTCTTCATTGATATCCCAGTATTCTAACCGCCTGCGTGAGGAATTCAGAAGTTCTAAGGCACCCTCTCTGGCTTCCTTAAAGGGGCTATCTTTAAGTTCTTGATAGCCCTTCAAAGAGGTTAAATATTCTTCCTGAGTGCTGACCAACTCCGGTGAATATAATTCCAGAAGTGGTTGCCCTTTTTCCACCACCTCCCCAGTGGTGTTTACATAAAGTTTCTCGATCCAACCTGCGATTTTGGTGTTAATGATGTAAAGCTTCTTCTCATCGTAATCGATATGTCCCACAGTTCGGATGGTGCGGGTCAAATTACCGGTTTTAACCGGTGCAGTTCTGAGACCCATATTTTGAACAGTAACAGGGTCTATAAAGATAGCACCCTCTGCTATCTCATCTTCATAAACAGGTATCAAATCCATTCCCATGGGAGATTTGCCTGCCTTATCCGAAATATAAGTTGGGTCCATGGGCGCTCGCCAGTATTTGATTTTTCGCTCTCCTTTGGGTTTAGTGGTGCCAGCAGAGGCACTTTTAATGGGGGTCAACTTCATTCCACAGACAGGACAGTTCCCTGGTCCCTCTTGAATTATCTCTGGATGCATACCACAGGAATAAAGTTGCTTAACAGAAGCCTCTCCCATTTGGACCAAATCCTTCGGACCAGAGGATCTTTTTCCCATTAAGAAGCCTAAAGCAACCCCAACGGTCAAAGTTAGAATTGCCACCAAAATGATTGTAAGCAATTTTGTTTTCTTTTGCATAAAGCTCTCTCCTTTTTTATAGTAATGATTTGCCCACCATCTCCTCAAGTCTGGCGATGGTTTTGAAATAAGAACTCAAAGCCTGATGATGGGCTATCTCATAATTGAAAAGGGTCACCTGATTGTTTAGCAAAGTCAGAAAATCGACTTTATTCACCTGATAGCCAGACTTGGCGGACTCAAGGGACTGCCGAGCTTGAGGCAGGATAGCGGTCTGGTAAAGTTGGACTTCTTTTTTGAATTTGTTCAAGGAATAAAATAACTTCGACACCCCAAGCTTCACATAATTTTCGCCACCCTCATATTCTTGACGGGACGATTCTAAATCTAAAGATTTTTCCTGAACCTTTTTTTTCTGTTTAGACCAAAAGTAAAGCGGGATATTTATACCCGCAGAAAAAGAGACGAAATCCTTTCCTTTTACTGGATCCATCTTTACCTCATCTCTGATCCGGTAACTGGCTGATAAGGTGAAATCGGGCCAATACTCCCGGAGAGCTAAATCATAAGCTGACTGAGATGCACTCACAAAAAACCCTTTTCCCTTTAAATAAGGATTGGTTTCTAAGGCTAAGCTTTGCAACTTCTCCTCGGAATAAGGGAATTCTTGGAAAGTTAAATCTGAAGCTTTCCCTAATGAATCCTGCGGATTCCGATTGAGCAGAATGTTTATCTTGGCCTGAATGATTTTTCTCATCTCCTCTAAGGAAATAAGTTTATCTATCATCTTGGAGACCTCCACTTGAGCTTTCAGAACATCCTGCTGGATTCCTCTGCCTACCGAATATTTGGTGGAAGCTATGCGAGCAAGATCTTCTATTAGCAATTTGTTCTTCTGGGTAATCTCAATCGATTTCTGCAATAGGTAAAGTTGATAGTAATTTTGTTTCAGTTCACTCAGGATGAAGTTTTTAGTGGATTTATAGCCTTCCTTTGTTTTTTGGGCTAAACTTCTGGTGGTTTTCTCGGCAAGCCCCAGCTTTCCCGGGAAGGGGATTTTCTGAGTTAGCATCAACTCCAGTCCGCTCATGGGAGTCTGATCGAAAGACCAGGAATCTATGGGTAGATTGGAGCCTACCATTTTGAAAAAAGGATCGGGAAGTGATCCAGCCTGAGGCACCTTTGCCTCAAAGGCTTTGTAGCGAAGTTCAGCAGCTTTCAGGTCCGGATTGGCTCTGAGAGCTTCAGTGATCAGGGAATCTAAGATTAGCTCTTGTGCCAGGCTCGGCTGCGACATTAGTGTGAGAAGGCTCAAACAAATTGCCAGCCCACACCTAAAAAAAGATAGTCTCAATTTAACCTCCTTAAGTAAAAGACAAAAACACCCCCAAAGGGGCAACAAAGCATTGCCTCTTAGCTTAAAGAGGTATTAAATAAGAAAAGATGAATTAAGAAGATATAAGGGTGGGTCTCTGTTAAGGAGCACAAAAGGATAAGGATACAAGTTCGTAAGCTGGCTGGAATGATATTGGGTAATAAGTTCGACCTCCGATGTCAGCAAAATGGTCTTAGGTTTACCATCCTGGTGGGAAACAAGAACTGCAGGGGGACTCTCTTGTTTAGGATTTTCACTCATCTGACAGGGGCATTCGTTCTGCTCCATACCATTAGTTGGTGAGGGCTGAAAATAGCTCTCACAGCAGCAACAGGTGTTTTGCGATATGTCAGCTTTTTCGCAGGGGTCTCCAGAAACAGGTACAAAAAATAAAATGCTAACTATTAGAAGCAGTGCGATTTTTCCCACCATTTTTCTTTGTATCCTCACTTTCTATTCCCCGCTCTCAAAAAATTATCCTTGAACGTCAAAAACATATACCTATTCTATACGAAAAACTTCATCCTATTTGTTTGAAATATTGCTCATCTTGCAGAAATAGATTTTTTATTCTCATCGAAAAAGAAGGAATGCAAAAACTTGTTTTTGCAATGTAGGGGAGCCCCTTGCCTGCCCGGCCAGGGTGGGCTCCCTTGCAGAGTGATAAAAGAAGTAGGTCGAAATTCCAATTTCGACAAGACAGATGTCGATTTTGGAAAATCGACCTACGAACTTTTGGACGGGAGGGGTTCCCCCGCCAGAGGCGGGGGAATTCGCCAGGCTCAACAAGCCCCTCTCCTAATTGTTTTTGCATTGTCATTGCGAGGAACGAAGTAACGAAGCAATCTCATGAAATTTTCGCTACTTAGAGATTGCTTCGCTAACGCTCGCAATGACGTTTCAAAAAGAAAGAGACGGGAGGGGATAAACCCCTCCCCTACAGTGTGCGTTTACTGTTTACCACCTACTGTTTACCGTTTACTGTTTTCTGTCTACCGTTTACCGTTTACTGTCCACTGTCTACTAATCCGTTTCATCTGTTCCTCAAGGATGTTATCATCCTTGAGGAAATAGGTTGGGTGGGTACCTCTGCCTGGCCAGGGATAACATCCACTCTGAACGGAAAACGTTCCGTTGGGGCAGAAGTTCAACTTCTGTCCTAACATATTTATTGATTTTTAAAAATGAATTCTTTCCTTTTTCTCAGGTTTTCTTTCCATAACCCGGAATTTTAATGTATCTGCTCCCTGAGCCAAAGGAGGTCCTGAATGAAGTCTGCAATACTCTTTGGGAACCGTCTGTTCGGTAAAGACCTCGGTGATCACCTTTGGGCACTCCTCGGTGGCAAGGTCTCCTGATTCTAAACATACTGTTCTGAAGACAATTCCAGGTGGAATCTCGAAATCTTTTTCGTCCAGACCAAGGTGGGCGAACTTCATGAACTCGGTCCACACAGGAAGTGCAGTTACTGCACCTGTTGAGTTTTCCCCGATTTTAGTTTTATCATCAAACCCTATCCATACACTGGAGGTTATCTGAGGTGTAAAGCCAATAAACCAGTTATCCATACATTCATCCGAGGTGCCGGTTTTTCCACCTGCGGTGCGATTAAACCCCCATAGCCTTACTCCCCTTCCAGTTCCAAAATCTATCACTGTCTGAAGCATCGTTGTTATTATGTAGGATGTCTGTGCAGACAATATCTCTTCTTTTTTTGGGGTTGTGGTCTCCTCTAAGAGATTACCATATCTGTCAACCACCTTTAAAATGAATCTCGGTTCCACTCTGATCCCATGGTTGGGAAAGACTGAATAAGCATTGGTTATCTGAAGCAAAGTTACCTCAGAGGTTCCGATAGCTAAAGAGGGAACAGGTAAAAGAGGGGTCTTTATTCCCATCTTAGAGCCATAAAAAACAGCCTGCTGTGGACCTATTTTCTGAAGAAGCTTAATTGAGATCAGATTCCTTGAGACCCTTAAAGCTTCTCTTAAGGTCATTGGTCCTCTGAAGGTGTGGTCGAAATTCTCAGGTCGCCACTCCTTACCATCTCCCCCGATCAAGATTATCGGAGTATCGTAGATTATATCCACAGGTGTATAGCCATTTTCAATGGCAGCAGTGAAGACAAAAGGCTTGAATGCTGAGCCGGGCTGGCGAAGCGCCTGAACCGCTCTGTTGAATTCGCTCTCTTTAAAATCTCTGCCTCCAACCATTGCGATGATGTCGCCAGTCTCATTGTCTAAAGCAACTAAAGCACCTTGAATTTTTTTATACTCCCTTATCTCATTTGATAAACTGTCTTCATAAACTATGGTATAGTCCTCCTCATCGATTCCGTGGGTGTTTTCTATTTTCTTCTGGAGGGTATCAAGCTGAGTGGTTAATATTTTCTCCGCCTCATTTTGCAGATTAGCCTTTAAGGTGGTGTAAACAGATAGTCCACCTGAATAGAGAATTTTCTCTCCATATTTTTCTAAAAGATATTGCCTTACCATCTCGGCGAAATATGGGGCATGATTAGAGGAGCCGATATTTAGGTTGATCTCGAGGGGAAGAGCTTTCAGGCTGTCGCACTGCTCTTTAGTCAGCTTCCCAAAAATTTTTAAAGAATTCAAGACCAGATTCCTTCTATTCAAAGCCAACCTCGGATGATTAACAGGTGAGTAGCGACCTGGAGATTTCAAAAGTCCTATCAAAAGGGCACACTCAGAGAGGTTTAATTTGTCCACATTTTTGTTAAAATACATCTGAGCTGCTGCCTCAACACCATAGGTTCCTTTCCCAAAATAGCACTGATTCAGATACATCTCTAAAATCTCATCCTTGGAATAGTTCCTCTCGATCTTTATTGCTGTTAAAATCTCTTTGATCTTTCGTGCGATTGTTCTTTCCGGGGTTAAAAACAAAATCCTTGCGAGCTGTTGGGTGATTGTGCTTGTTGCTCTGATTTTCTTCATATTCACCAGGGCAACAAAGGATGCACGTGCTAAAGAGTAAATATTTACACCCCAGTGCGAATAGAATTTCCGGTCCTCTGTGGCTAAAAGTGCATCTAATAAATAGGGCGGCATATTTTTTAGAGGAACATAAATTCTCCTCTCAGAGAAAAATTCCTGCAAAAGCTCTCCATCAAAAGAATAGATTTTAGTGGATAAGCTGGGCTCAATATTTCTAAGTTGTGCTAATGATGGAAGGTCTTTTTTATAAACAGAATAGGTCTTTAAAACTGCAAAGACTGCAAGAGCAAAAAAAATAGAAAGAATTAAAATACTTAGCTTTCTTTTGCTTTTAAAAAAGGATTTTTTTGAGTTCATAATAAGAAAATTAACTTATCCATCTGAGGTGTCAAGGAAAATATTTTTGCACAGATGGATTCTATTTCTACAACTCTTCTGAAGTGCAAAGCTTCAGCTTTGCTTGTAAACCTGAAGGTTTATCGTCAAGATGCTTTGCACACTCCAAATTTTTTATCACTAGTGTAGTGTCTCACAAATAGCTTTACTATCCTGTCATTCCGGGCAAAGCGAGGAATCTCGGCAAGAGATTGCTTCGCCCACATGGGCTCGCAATGACAGTGTAAAGAAATGTTAGAGACACCACACTATTTTTTAGGCACAAATTTATTCGTGCATTTTTTGCACAGATAGAATCTGTGCCTACAAGTTTTTCTCAACTCTGAGCGTTTTTAAATTAAAATTAGCTTGCATTTATAAGTTGAATAATTATAATATAATCAATATTTTTACGAATTTCGGAGGTTGGATGTTAGGAGTAAAAGAGCAGATGGAAGTGATCAAAAGGGGAGCAGTGGAGATAATTCCAGAGGAGGAGCTTTTAAGGAAAATAAAAAATTCGATTAAAAGTGGAAAGCCCTTGAGGGTGAAACAGGGATTTGATCCGACTGCACCGGATATTCATCTTGGTCATACTGTGGGATTAAGGAAATTAAGGCAATTCCAGGAGCTGGGTCACAAGATTATTTTAATTATTGGTGATTACACCGGGATGGTTGGGGACCCATCGGGCAGGTCTATAACCCGACCTCAGCTCAGCTACAAGGAAGTGAGAGAAAATGCAGAGACTTACCAGAAGCAGTTTTTCAAGGTTATCGATAAGAGCAAAACCGAGGTTCATTTCAATGGCGAATGGTTCTCCAAGATGAGCTTTCAGGGAATCATCCAACTCGCTTCTAAATTCACTTTGGCTCGAATGCTGGAAAGGGATGATTTCTCCAACCGATATTCTAAACAGGTCCCTATAAGTTTACATGAGCTTTTTTATCCTTTGATGCAAGGATACGATTCAGTGGCTATCAAGGCTGATGTTGAAATAGGAGCAACAGAGCAAAAGTTCAATTTATTGACCGCAAGGCAAATTCAACAGGAGTATGGTGTGAAGCCTCAGGTTATTTTGACTTTACCGGTTTTGCCAGGAACTGATGGTGTGCAGAGGATGAGCAAATCAACTGGAAATTATATCGGTATCGATGAATCCCCAAAGCAAATCTTTGGAAAGATAATGTCAGTTCCGGATGATTTGATCTACCCCTATTTTGAGCTTTTGACAGATGTTTCATCTGAGGAGTTAAAAGAAATTAAGAATGATCTGGAGAAAAAAGAGAAAAATCCTATGGATTTTAAAAAGAGATTAGGAATAAAAATTGTTTCGATGTACCATTCAGAAAAAGAAGCTTTAGAAGCAAAAAAAGAATTTGAGAAAGTCTTTTCAAAAAAAGAGCTTCCAGAAGAAATTCCTATTTACGAATTGAGATATGAAAAGCCTAAGATCTGGATTGTAAAACTTTTAACTATGACAGGATTGGTTTCCTCATCCAGTGAGGCCCGAAGGTTAATCAGACAGGGAGGAGTTTATTTGAATGGTAAAAGGGTGGATGATGAGAACTTGGAGATAAGTGTTGAAGAAGAAAAAGTTTTGAAGGTGGGGAAAAGGAAGTTTTTAAAGGTCATTAGTGCCTAAAGTAATAATTTAAGTCAATAAACTAATTGCTTAGTGCATATAGCTTAAAAAATTTCCAATTTTTTCCTTGACAAAATAATTTTAACTTATTAATTTAGTCTAAAATATTAGGGCAATGAGGGGGTACCCTATTTTTCAAGACCTTAAAATTTTCGTGATTTTGCATTATTTTAGGGATGATAATGATTTATTATCTTCCTTCTCTAAAAAAGTTAAATCTTTTTAACCAGGGGGTGAAATATGCATTCGCCTTAAGCTATTTTTTTTAAAGGTTTGAAGCTACCTGAAAACGCTTCAGGGAGTTAATCAGGGATGAGAAAAATTCTTTTACTTAAGAAAGGAGGAATTGCCAAAAGTTACTATTATTAGGTTTCTCTTTTAATCCAAAATAAGAATTCAACTTTAAGTAGAAAGGAACTGAAATGAACTGGAAAAAATTTAGGGCAATTATTTTATCCTGTTTTTTGGCTTTTCTTATTATTGGTTTGAATAGTGAGACTTTATCTGCTGAAGAGGAGGAGGTTTCGCCACCGCATGAAGCGGTGAATTTTCCAATGGATGAGGATCTGACCCTCCCATCTATTCTTTCCTCTCATAAGATCATAAAATCTCCTACCTCTGCTGAACTTTCCACCTGGCTTAAGGATTCGAAAGCTTCCCCTGTTACTCCTTTTGAGTTCCCCAGTATCCAGAAATTGGGCTTGGATACCTTCAAGCCACCATCTGATAGAACCGGTGTTTCTGCTCCTAAAGTCTCGGTCACCTCCCCTGATTACACTTCGGCTCTTTCAGCTGGTGCCTATCGTCTGGTTGGACTTCAGGCTGATATAACCGAGGATAATGCTGGAAATGGTGACCCGGATGTGGACTTAGAGGATGGAGGCTGGGATTGGCAGGTCGATTCCACTATCACTGCACATAGTGGTTCACCAAGTCCTACCAACACCTATGGGGTAACTGCTGGAGGAGTTTTAGGTGCTTATATAGCACTGGGTGGAAAGCCTTTTCCTCCTGACCATAGCGTTCTTACTTCTTTGGAAGATGCCTATGCTGGAATGTTGGCTGATACCACAATTGATAGCGGTGGTGATTTTCAATTCTTGGTCAGGCTCTCAGAAAAAACCGGGGACAGCAAATATGCCGATTTAGCTAAGGCGAGATATGATGCTAAAAAAACTCTATTGGGTGGTTCTAAAGCTTGGGCAGATAGTATTTTTGCCTGGAGAGCCGGACTACAAAATGGTATAATCCCTTTTGATATTAACTTATTGGCTGTGGGAGCTGCAAAACTAAATGATTATTTCCCAGGACAGGGGTATGATTTCGATGCAGATACTTTCGCTCAAGCTATCTATGATGATATCTACAACGATACTCCCGGATATTTCGATGAGACCGATAAGACTGAATGGTGGTGGACTTTGGGTATTGCTGGAGCTTTGGAGGCTTTTACCGTTTCCGGAACTCACCCTACTGAAAGGGATGAACTGGCTGATACCCTTTTAAATTATCAGAATGATGGGATCACCAAAACACCCAAAGGCGCCTGGGACTGGAATGATACTTATACCGGTGGAGATTATCAGACCACAGCCTATGCTATTATGGCTCTTATGACTTATGGAGGAACTCAAGCCGAATCTGCCTGTATAGAGGGTGTGAACTGGCTGGTGAGCGAGCAGAGGGCAAATGGCGGGTGGTATTGGGATGGTGGAAATGAATGTACCGAAGAGGTAGGAGAGGTTCTCTGGGCTATCTCCCTTGTGGTTCCCACCGAAGTCTGGGTGGATGATGATTTTAATTCTTCCACTCCGGGATGGAGTTATGACCATTTTGATAAGATCCAGGATGGAGTGGATGCAGTTGCTGCTGGTGGAACTGTGCATGTGGCAGATGGAAACTACGATGCTACCACGAGTCCCTTTGTTAGAATCACTAAACCCTTGACCCTTCTTGGTGAGAGTCGGGATGGTGTCATCCTCGATGGCACAGGAACCAGCACAATTTCTTGGGCTAAAGGAATCCACGTCACCGCAGATAGTGTTACTATCAAAAATCTCACAGTTCAGAACTTCGGTGCACCCGGCTATTGGGGATATGGAGTTTTGTTCCGCGATTATGCTCATGATACTCCTGGCGAAGGCTATATTTTCTATTATGGTTGTGTAGCAGAGAATGTCAAATCGCAAAATAATTGCTATCCTATGTATGCTTTGGTTAATCGGAATTTAACGGTTCGTAACTGCCTTATTCAGGATAATCTTGGCGATGGGATGTTCATCGCGCGGGAATGCGATAACGTCATAATCACAGAGAACACGGTTTTGAATTCAGGAGATCATGGGATCTGGGTTGGAAAATGTTGGACGGGACTTGGTCCTTCTGATACTGCAACGATTACAGATAATTTCATAGATGGTGCACGCGAGGGTGGAATCACCTTCTGTGCGAGCGATAGCGCTTTCATTTCAGGCAACGCCATCACCAATGTGAAGGGAGAAGAACCACCTGCCGGCTGGTCTGTGGGAGCTCTGAGCTTGAAGGACGGTGTGTCTAATGTGACCGTCTCCAATAACTATATCCATGGCAACGATGGTCTTGGCACTGGTTGCGGTCGTGGAGTTGGAGTGGATGGAACCTCATCTAATATCACTATTTTCGACAATATCATAAGTGATAACGCAGGTGAAGGTATCAAGGTGATTGGGTCTACTTCAGTTTGGAGTTGCAATTCTAACTATATCTGTTGCAATACCGGTTATGGAGCTGAGAACACTACTGGCACAACCTTGGATTTTGAGAACAACTGGTGGGGTGCATCTGATGGACCAAGTGGAGTAGGACCTGGCTCAGGTGATTCGGTCAGCACTAACGTGGATTATGACCCCTGGATGACTGTTTCTGTTGTCTGGGTGGATGATGATTGGGCTGGAACTACTTGTGGTGATTCGGTTGGTGGACATCTTTTTGGCTATGATGCTTTTGCTACTATTCAAGATGGTATAGATGCGGAGGCTGTTGGTGGTGTTGTTTATGTGCATTTGGGCAACTATACCGAACAACTCATCATTCAAAAGGGTATAACTCTGGAAGGGATGACAAGCTCACCCAAGCCAAAGATTATAGCACCAGCAGTTCGAGCCCCTGCTTTCCAGATCGCAGAATCTGGAAGGTGGTGGGATCCGGTTATCTTTATGGGTCTTAAAGCTGGGGCAGGAACTGCTAATATCACCGTTAAAGGATTTGAAATCGATGGACTTAACCTTGGGACAGCTGGCAACACTTTTGTTGCTATTTTGGCACGCAATGCCAATCCAGGCTTGATTAGAGACTGCGACATTCATGATTTTCACAACACGTTCAATTCTGATATGGGCAGTGGCATCATGATTTATGGCAACAGCAATGTGGCGGTGAAGAATAATGGGGTGAGCGCTTTCTCCAAAAACGGAATCACCGCAAATGGTGATTTTGGTCCTTCAGTTGATCCAACGGTCACGATCGATAGCAACACCGTGATTGGGGACGGCTACATCACCACAGTGGCTCAGAACGGCATTCAGGTTGGGTTTGGAGCAGGAGGCGTGGTTCATGCAAATACTATTTCTGATATTGGATGGATCTGGGATGGGACCGGAACCCATTGGGTATCATCTGGAATCTTACCAGCAGTATATAACAATTACTATGCTCCTGGCCCAGTTGTGCATTGCACTGATAATATTATCACCGATGTTCAGTGTGGGATATATTACTCTGATGGAAATGGGAATGCAATTGGAAATTCTTACACCATGACAAATTCTGATGGATTGGATGCTGGTGATCCAGCATATGCATATTATGTTGGTATTCTTGGATGTGACCCTGTAGAGGGTGCACCGATTCCTAAAGTTTCGCCTTTTGAGGATCAGGGCACAGGTGAAGGAGTTGGTCCTCCACCCCTTAGGAAGCCGGCAGCTATTTTGACCTATGATTTCAGCAATAATATATTGATTGGAGATTCCAAAAATACAAGTGAAGGAATATACTTTTACAATTGGTCAGGAGGTGCTCATACCTTAGTGGGGACTGCCACAAACAATACTGTAAAATACTTTAGCTGGGGATTGAGTAGCGATTCGGATGGATCAACTGTGAACGTAACGTTCAATGACAACACCGTAGCTTGCAACACTGTTTTGGGAATTTACATTGGTGGTGGAACCACAGCCAGCTTGCTCTACAATAACTCTCTTTTTGGTAATGCACAGAATGCCCAGGATGATGGAACTCCTCCAAATGCATGGGATGATGGCTCTGTTGGGAACTTCTGGGATGACTGGGCTTCTAATTCCGGATATCCAACTATCTATAATGTCCCCGGAACAGCCGGCAGTGTGGACAATTATCCTCAAGCTCCTTCTGTTGTCTGGGTAGATGATGATTGGGCAGGAACTGCTTGCGGTGATTCGGTTGGCGGACATCTTTTTGGCTATGATGCTTTTGCTACTATTCAAGATGGTATAGATGCGGTGGCTGATGCTGGAATAGTCAAGGTCTTAGAAGGAACTTATAACCCATTCATTGTGGATGCCAAGTCGGTTACAGTGGAGGGGCAAAGCGATGTGATAGTAACCGGAAACCAGACCGTCACTACCGCCTATGGTGATAGGAGCACCATCATCTTCGTTAAGAGTTCTACTGATGTTACACTGAAAAATCTGAATGTTCAGGGACCAGTTAGTGGAACTCCTCGATACGGTATTATCTTCCAGGGTGTCACCGGAGAGTTTATCCAAGGAACTGTTTCCCCCAATAATGTGGATGAATGGAGTAATGGATGCGGTATCGGGATTTGGGGAACCTCAGATGTGGATATAAAAGAGTCCACAGTGAGAAACTTCGGTAAGGTTGGAATTTTCTATTATGCTGCCAGCGGTCAGATTCTGGACTGCACCGTGGAGGGAGTAGTATTTAATGACTCTCTCAGGCTTACCAATGCTATTGAGCCAGATTATGGTTCGAGCGTTGATATTATTAACACCGAGGTTTACAACAGCCGCAATCTCCATCCCAATCCTGCCTGGGCATCGATCGGTATTCTAAGTTATGGATGGGGTGTCCCCACGACTGTGAATGTCTACGATTGTAATATCCACGACAACGATTATGGGATATGGACTGCATTAGGTTCTGCAGCCAACAGTCACTTCAATTTCAACGACATTTTGGGAAATTACCAATATGGCTTTTATAACGCTGAAGGAGTCTTGGCAGATGCTAATCTGAACTACTGGGGTGATTATAGTGGTCCAACTCTTCCTGGCGATGGAGATCTGAGAGGAACTTCTGTTTTGGCTTTGGCTTCACCAATGGTTCTTGAGAAGGGTTTAAAGAGCGGTTCTGTGACTCCTATTAACTCAAGCCAGACTGAGGGCGATGTCACCTTGTCCAAAACCTCAGGGGTCTTGGGCACAGGTGATGCAATCAGCGATTCCGTAACTTATAGTCCCTGGCTAGGCTATCCTGTAGGGACTGTACCTATGACCTATCATGTGGATACCACCGGTAAGATCCAATTAGCTATTGATACCAGCTCTGCTGGAGATACGGTTAAGGTGCATGAGGGTGCTTTCAACGAGAATCTGGTGATAAACCAATCGATTGCCCTTTTGGGCTCTGGTCAATCCACAACAACCATCTATCCGGATAGCTCAGACATAGGCATTCCAAATCCAGAGGTGGGACCTAGTTTTAGAGGTTCACAGATGGTTGTGGTTGAGGCTACTGACGTTTTAATTGATGGATTTATCTTCGACGGAGATAGTCCTACTTTAACCCCACCTGGAACCATAGATGCTCGCAATGGAATCATAACTAACTATAATACTGGAAACTGGAATAACCTAACTGTTCAGAATTGCACTGTTAAAAATATCTATTTCAGAGGAATCTATGCTTCAGCTATGACAGCTAATAATCTCACCGGGATAAATTTCAACCACAACACAGTGGATAATGTAAATGGCTCGTCCTTTGAATCCTTGGGTCTGATGTTCTGGGGTGCATCTGGAACCATAACCCATAACACCATCACCAATTCATCTATCGGTGCTATGTTTCACTGGTATTCGGATGGTAATCTGGATTCTAATATTGCTTCTGGTTGCGAACTCGGGTTTGCGGTGAACAGCAACGACCAAACTACCACCCTTTCTAGCAATACTATTACAGATTCAGATCAAGGAATCCAAACAATTAGCGTAGATGCTTTAGCAACTGTTTCCGATAACATCATCACCGACTGTAAAGAGGGTATAGTATTGTATGGTGGAGGACCTGGATTAACTGATGTGGTGAATAACCTGATAGATGGTCCAGAGGCTTATCCTGCTATTGGTCTTTATGCATCCACTGATCTCGGCATCTGGGGAATGGGAGATGTATTTGCCACTCTCAGGAAAAACACCATCACAGGCAATTTCTATGGGATGGTCTTTAATGAGCCGGATACCATTAGAACTCAGTTGGTATCGATAACTGTCAGCGGTTCTGCGGATGACCGAAACTTCATTTATGATAACAGCAGTTTTGAGCTTCTGATGGAATATTGCGATAATGATGTGAATGCTACTTATAATTACTGGGGTAAATCTTTGCTTTCGCAAATTGAGGATGAGATCTACCATCAAGTGGATCAATCAGATCTTGGTCTGGTGGATTTTGGTAATCCACTACTGCACGGAGATGTGAACTTAGATGGAGAAATCAATCTTGGAGATGTGATCTATCTTGCAAATTACCTTCTTAAAAGTGGCCCAGAACCCCCAATCTTTTTAATTGCAGATGTGAACTGCGATGACAAAATTAATTTGAGTGATGTCATCTATTTAGCAAATTATCTGCTCAAGGGTGGTCCTGCTCCATGTGGTGGCGCACTTGCAAAGGCTACTGTTCAGACTCAAAAGAAAGAGATGGAGAAGGTTGAAATTGTTAAACCTGCTTCAGTACATTCTCTCATTCAGTAAAGGGATTATGATCTGAAAAAGCCCCGCCTTCTGGGCGGGGCTTTTTTATTTTTAAACTTAAGTTTTTTATCACTTGACTCCCACTTTTTTAAGCGTAATATTATTGGAAAGTTTTCTGTTAAACCTTCCAGATAGCGAGTTATCTAATTATGGCTAAATTCAGATTGGTTTCAGACTACAAACCCACAGGCGACCAGCCCAAGGCGATTAAGGATTTGACTGAGGGGATAAAGCAAAAGGAGAAATTTCAAACTCTTCTGGGCGTTACCGGGTCCGGGAAAACTTTTACTATGGCTAATGTTATAACTAACTGCGGAAAACCAGCTCTGGTTATCTCTCATAATAAAACACTGGCAGCTCAGCTTTACGGAGAGCTCAAAGGATTTTTTCCAGAAAATGCAGTGGAGTTCTTTATCTCCTATTATGATTACTATCAGCCAGAAGCTTATGTTCCGGTAACAGATACCTATATTGAAAAAGATACCTCGATAAACGATGATATCGATAGACTGAGGCTAAGGGCAACTTCATCTCTCTTGGAAAGGAATGATGTGGTTATAGTTGCATCTGTGTCCTGCATTTATGGAATAGGTTCTCCTAAGGATTATCAGGAGCTTATGGCTTTTATTCAAACAGGAGAAAAAATAGAAAGGGATAAACTTTTAAAACAATTAATAGATATTCACTATACCAGAAACGATATCGATTTTGGCAGAGGAACATTCAGGGTTAGAGGTGATGTGGTTGAGATTCACCCTGCTTATGAGGAAACAGGAATAAGAATTGAACTTTTCGGAGATGGGGTTGAGAGGATAACAGAAATAAATATCCTTACCGGTGAGATTTTGGAAGAGAAAAAAAAGATCGCTATCTATCCTGCCAAGCATTTTGTAACCTCATATCCGAGACTGGAACAGGCGATAAAAAATATTGAGAAGGAGCTTGAGCAGAGGTTGAAATGGTTCAGGTCACAGAATAAACTCTTAGAGGCTCAAAGATTGGAATCAAGAACCAGATATGACATCGAGATGATGAGGGAGATCGGGTATTGTCCGGGAATAGAGAACTATTCCAGACATCTTTCCGGAAGAAAGCCAGGGGAAAGACCTTATACTTTGATTGACTTTTTTCCGAAAGACTATTTGGTAATAATCGATGAATCCCATCAGACAGTCCCTCAGATCAGGGGGATGTATGCAGGAGATCGTTCAAGAAAAGAGACTCTGGTTGAATATGGTTTCAGATTACCCTCTGCTCTGGATAACCGTCCACTTTTTTTTGAAGAGTTTGAGTCACTTATAAATAAGGTGATTTTTGTCTCAGCAACTCCTGCTGAATATGAGCTGAAAAAGTCCAAAGGGGTGGTGGTTGAACAGCTAATTAGACCAACTGGCTTGATCGACCCTAAGATCACGGTAAAGTCATCAGCTCACCAGGTGGATGACCTTTTAGATGAGATAAAAATTCGAGCACAAAGAAAAGAGAGAGTTTTAATCACTACTTTGACTAAAAGGATGGCTGAGGATTTAGCTGATTATCTTTCCCAGATGAATATCAGGGTGAGATACCTTCACTCGGAGATAGATGCGATTGATAGGGTGGATATATTAAGGGATCTGAGGTTAGCTGAGTTCGATGTCCTGGTAGGGATAAATCTCTTAAGAGAGGGATTGGATCTCCCTGAGGTATCTTTGGTTGCTATTCTGGATGCAGATAAGGAGGGGTTTTTAAGATCTGAGACATCCTTGGTTCAGGTAGCGGGAAGGGCAGCAAGAAATTTAGCTGGCGAGGTGATAATGTATGCTGATAATATCACCGATTCGATGAGAAAGGCTATTGAGGAGACAGAGAGAAGAAGGAGAATTCAAAAAGAATATAATGAAAAGCATAAGATCAAACCAAGAACAATATATAAATCAAGAGAGGAGATATTAAAGGCCACCACTTTTGCAGACTCAAGGTCCACACCACAAGTTAAAGAGGAGAGGATGGACTATCTAAAGGAGATGGGTATAGAGGATCAGGTATCCTATTTAAAAAAAGCCATGAGGGAAGCAGTAAAAAACTTAGAATTCGAGAAAGCAGCTTTTTATCGAGATGAAATACAAAAGATTAAAAAGAAAAGGCAGAGAAAAAGGTCAAGATATAGATGAGAGCAAACAAAATGGGAAAAACTTTTAAAGTTTTTATCTTTATTCTCCTTATCTCAATCTTAACAGGTTGTGAGGAGAAGATAATCAAATCTGAAAGTGATTTTGAGGCAATAAGAGCTATAACCTTGGATGAGAATCCAAGCATTTTCAAAAGCGACATCTTCGATACTTTACAGGATACGCTATTTTACAGGGAGATAACAAAAAGAGACTTTTGGATCAGTCATCCTATTACCGAAGCACCACCCGAATCAAATTATACTCATGAGGTTAATGTTGAGATCGTGGATAGCATTAAGGGTGTTTTTCACCATTTTTTAAATGGGGTAGAATATGTTGATAGTTTTGAAGCCACATCTATAACAAAAGGGTATTTAGTTAGATGGCCAGAGATTCCTCGCCACCGCGGCTGGATTTTGAAAAAAGTATCAGGTAATAAAATTTTCACCATACCTGGTGCATCTAGTTTTTCTAGCGTAATTATTACCTCTCCTGCTGGAAAAAATACTTTGCTTCGCTCAGGGATAACATCTTTAAAATCTTTTAAAGACATCTTAAGTTTTAACTCAGGCGACTCCATCACTCTGGAGTTAAGTCCGACGAAATCCACTGACTACTTATATCTCCATTATGATGATGGAACAAATTACATAAAGCGTCCATTTATTAAAGAAAATGGGAAATTTATATCTGGCTGTAAAATTGATGGAAAAGGATACCAGCACATTTTCATCGATATCATTGACAAAAGCTCGATAGATGATAGCACAGCTTCTTATAAATCTAACGCATGGGGGATTTTGATTCAGGTTGAATGATGAATTTAGGTGGATGATATTTAAAAAATAGTTTAGAGGAGGAACTTCCAGCTGCGACGAGCCCCGACTTATTTTTTAAAGTTCGAGGTAAGGTACCCCGAACTAACGGAAGTCTTTTCTCTATTTGGGTTAATCTTTGTTTAGCACAGGTTGCTTGCCCGGCCAGGGGGATGACCTGTGCTACCTGTTATTTATGACATTATTCAGTTGATAAAAAAATGTCTTGGGATAACGTAAATAGCTTTCTCTTTTCAAAAAATTCTGATTTATACCGATAAGAAAAATAATGAAAAAGCTTATGGATTTATAAAGCTCTGTAAAGAGGTTGAACTTTCTGAAATTCTCCAGTTTGGTTTGAAAAAATGTTTGTTTTAATTTTACCCTCAAATATTTCAGTTTAGCTTTCGTTTAGAGGAAAAGGAGAGTGAATTGATCTCGACAGAAAAATTATTTATCGAGGGAATCAAAGCTTTGGAGGATGAGAATTATTCTGAGGCTGAAGAGAAATTAAAAAAAGTTGCTAAAACTAAAACTGACAAATCAAAAAAAGCTCAAGTTATCTTAGCTGCTCTGTCTTTGAAAGAGGAGTGTGAGAATTTATTAAAAAAGCTCAAAAGCTCTGGAGGTTAAAATGGCAAGGAAAAAAAGAACTTTTGCAGATAAGATGAAGAGAGAGAAAAAGGTGATGGTGTGTCCGGTTTGTAATAGCCCGATTCAAAATATTTTTCTTGTGAAGTCGGTTAAGACAGATAACGGTTTTTGGAAATTTAAGCAAAGGCATATATCCGTTTGTAAGTGTAATCAGAAAGAAGTTTACTCTTGATTTTAATAAAATTTAGCTGAAACTTTTTGAAAAAGCCGACGCAAAAACTTGATTGTGCCGGCTTTTTTTCTGTAAAAATCGAAGCGACCAAGTTATATAAGCTAACAAAAGGTTAAAAATTAGTTAAATTTAAATTTTCACCTGTCTGAGACCCAAGGGAGAGGTTACTCTACCATCCTGCAAAGGGGGGATAAAGATGTTGAAAATCTCAACAAAGATGGATTCATGGAACCCTTTGACTGAAAGGGGAAAACAGAGGAGCCATTCATCTCTGAAGCTCGGATACTAAAATATGATCCAAAAACAGAGGGTGAGTTTTGGAAAATTAGCAATATTGCAAAAGTGGAAAGAAAATGAAAAAAATCCTTGACAATTATTTATATATAATTATATTAGGAGTAGAAAATAAGTGGAGTTTACCCCTTCGCTTAAGGTAAAGAATATATCATCCATATTAAATTTTAAATGGGTGAAATACATCTTGTTTTGCATTAGGAAGGATTCCTCTTGGAGGGGGGAATTACAGAGTAGATTTTTGATTTTGTACGGTAGGAAGAGTTAAAAACTTCTTCCTTATCTAAAAATGTTTAGAATACTAAAGTGCACACAAGAAAAGTGGCAGAAGCCAATAGTTCCAAAAAATCCAGAATAAAGGAGCGTATATGGGCATAAAAAAGGTCTGCTTTTTTCTTTTGATATTTTCAACTATTTTGAGTCTTCCTGTAAGTGGTTTAGCCCAGGTTGACAGCACTTCGGAATTTGACTTGAAGTTCACTGAATTCACGCAGGCGGCAAACGAAGACCCCACCATGGGCGCCATCCACTGGATCGGTTCCATCCTCCAGCAGAGCAACTCAAGGTACTACGAGGGTATGTCCGTGTGCCAACGGCTTATATTTAACGATATTCCTTCTACCCCAGGGGACACCCATACATTGACGCTGAGCCATGAGGCGACAAAAGGTGGTGTTCACGCCTATGATTTTCTTACCTCCTGGGACAATGCCATACCAGCTGCAGATTCGATAGCTCCCGGGCAGAATCTTCTCGTGGATTTGTTTTCCGACAAGTGTGGTCCCGAATTTTGGGGGTCAACTCAGGCAATTTGTGATTCCATCCACAACCTGGGGCTTTACGACGAGGCTGATTTAGCAGTTCTGGATATGGACAGTGTAGGCGGGCATAACGTAAAACTCAGAGCCGATAACTATGATACTTTTTTTGGAATCCCCCGCACGATCAAGATTTGGGGTAGCGACTCAGTTTTTTCAGCATATGTAACATTTGATGGCTACACCGGGAGTGCCGACAATAAGTATGCCAACTACACCCTCCACTGGACCTCAGCTTCGGATACCGTAATAATCGAGATGGCTGGTCACCTTTCGGTTGGCGTAGATCCTTTGGAGGCTGGTATTGGTTATGGCGAAGGCTTCGGGGCTGCTGACATCAGTGGCGGACCATACCATTTCAAGCTGTCCAAACTTGATGGTTCTTCTTTGGGTTCACAAGATAACCAGATAAAAGGTGCGGATGTCCTTTTGCCAGCCTTAGAATGTCGTGTAATTCCTGACAGTCAGGCGGTATGTGTTGGAGGTTCAGCCACCTTTACAGACAGCAGCAGGGGCGGCACACCGCCCTACAGTTGGTCTTGGACAGGGCCTAATGGTTTTACAGCCAGTACTCAATCCATTACCATTAACAATGCCCAGCTTGTTAATGCGGGCACATATCAGGTAATAGTGACGGATGATAATGGTTTAGCAGATACTTGTTATGGGGAGTTAGTGGTCTGGTTGCCACCGGTATGTTCCATAGATCCGGCCAGTGCTGAGATTTGCCAGGGAGATTCAGCGGAGTTCTGTGTGGTACCCAGTGGTGGGACTGCACCTTATACTTATCAATGGAATCATGGTCCTACGGATTCCTGCGTGTGGATAAGTACTGCTGGTACCTATCCAGTTTTAGTAACCGATGCCAAGGGTTGTACCACCAGCTGTCAGGCAACTTTGACCGTTAATCCTGTTCCAAGCTGTTCCATAGAGCCACCCAGTGCTGAGATTTGTGATGGTGATTCCCAGAAGTTCTGTGTGGCTCCCAGTGGCGGAACTCCGCCATATACTTACCAGTGGAGTCACGGACCCACCGATTCCTGCATCTGGGCAAGTGACACTGGCACCTATACAGTTGTGGTCACTGATGACAAAGGGTGCACCACCAGTTGCCAGGCGACTTTGACCGTACATCCGCCACCGGACTGTTATATTACCGGGGATAGTGTAATTTGTGAAGGATCTACTGCAGAGTTTTGTGCCACACCAGGTATGGCCAGTTATTCTTGGACTGGACCGGGAGGATTCAGTGCCAGTACTCAGTGTACAGGTGCGATAGGGGATTCCGGATATTATCAGGTAGTCATCACCGATACCAATGGATGTGTGGACAGTTGTGGACGGACATTGGTGGTTAATGACAAGCCGGACTGTTCTATTACCGGGGATAGTGTGGTATGTGAGGGCTTTACTGCGGACTTTTGTGCTACTCCGGGTATGGCCAGTTATACCTGGACTGGGCCAGGAGGATTCAGTGCTAATACTCGTTGTACAGGTGCGATAGGGGATTCCGGATATTATCAGGTAGTCATCACCGATACCAATGGATGTGTGGACAGCTGTGGACGGACATTGGTGGTTTATCCTCAGCCGGCATGTTCCATAGATCCACCCAGTGCCGAGATCTGTCAGGGCGAGTCCCAAGAGTTCTGTGTGATCCCCAGTGGTGGGACTCCTCCATATACCTACCAGTGGAACCATGGGCCTACGGATTCATGTGTGTGGGTGAGTGTGGCTGGCCTATACTCAGTTGTAGTCACGGATGCCAAAGGATGCGCGAACACTTGCGGTCGGACATTGGTGGTTTATCAACCGGACTGTTATATTACCGGGGAAAATGTAATACCTGTAGGATCCACCACGGAGTTTTGTGCTCCCCCTGGTATGGCCAGCTATTCCTGGACTGGACCAGGAGGATTCAGTGCTGATACTCGTTGTACAGGTCAGATAGGAGAGGAAGGGTGGTATACGGTGACTATCACGGATGAGAATGGATGTGAGAACACCTGTAGTCTGAAATTGACGGTGACGGATCATGTTTCTTCAATGACCCGGTTGGGCCTGGTTCTCTTAATACTTGCTATGGCTGGTGTCTCCATATATCTGATCTCTAAGAGAAGGAGAGCTGCGGCGTAAGATGAGCCTGCAGTGACCTGAAGTTATAAACACATCCTCTGGATTCTATACCCAGGGGAGGTGTTAAAATTATTTAAGTTCTTATAGAAAATATTCCGCTACCAAAAAGATGCTTCTGGGGAAATAGAGATAAGTAACTTAAAACAAAAGCTTTGAGAGTTAAAAACATGGAGAGAAATCTCCGTGTTTTTTTTATTTTCGAAACTTAAGGGATGAGAGTATCTGTAGTCATCAGACGTTTTAAATAAATATCCAGTAATTATCCCTCTTGCTTGATCTTTTAACTTTTCAGGGAAAATCATCGCTGGAGTTAAAGCCCCCCGCAAAATGCGGGGAATCTACGACTTCAGCTTTACTTAAAAGCGACTGAAAAGAGATAAAAAAAATAATGTTGAAAAATAACCATTATAAAAGTGGATGTAATTAAAAGAGGATAAAGAATTGAGATAATTGGGTCGATTATTTTATAGAGGCGATTCTGATTTAAGCAAGGGAGGAAAATGAAGGTCAAAAGTTTGTTTTTTGGATATTTTTTTTGTTTATTGTTTTTTTGGTTTAATTTGGGGTTATGTTTTGATCCATGTGATTTAGGTCAGCCAGACACAGTTTATTTCACACCGTTCAGTCCCCATTCCGAGAATGAGGAGACTTTATATATATCCTGCAATGTCGATTCAGCTTTTGTGATAATAGACCTTAATTTTTGGAACGATTATGAATTTCAGGGTTTTTTTATCCCCTTGGTGGATCTTTGTTACTATGGAAGTGCAAAAGCTTATTTGGATTCAGCCAAAAATGAAAGTTGTTTTGTGGGATCGAGGGTAGAGGACTTCGATATTCTTTCTCTGAATTTAGAAGGCGATTCTATTAAATCACCGATACCTCCCAATTTCTTAGCAGGAGGAGTGGACTTCACAGATAGTATTCCCGGTGGAAATGGACTTCTATGCAGATTGAAATTCACAGTGGAAGATACGGGTTCTATTAGTTTGGATACTTTACATGGTTTCTATCCACCCATAGATGGTGCCTATTATTCATTTACTCGACCAGATGCGTTCACCTACTATCCGGTATTTCAAGCCAAAACCTTTATTGTAGCATACTTTCCGAATAATCCTCCTTTAGTTTCAGCTCCAGGACAAGATTCTGGTTATGTTGGAGATACTATAAAATATCTCTTTTTTGCATCTGACCCGGATAGTGATGTTTTGCTGAATGAGGCTTTAGCCCAGTTGGTTCCGGATTGTGGGGTCTATTCTGCTTTGAGAACCACTGGCGCAGGAACTGATACCGGAACCTGGGAGGTTACTTTTGATGCCTCAGGATGCTCCGGAGGTTCATATTCTTTGATAGTAGGAGTAAAGGATAGCTGTGAAAATACAGGATATGATACTACTGTTATAGACCTAAAAGAGGTCTCAGGAACAGCTGAGCAAGAAAAAAAGAACTCTTTTAGATTCTCGTTATCCCAGAACTATCCTAACCCTTTTAATCTTGGCACTCAGATTCTGGTTGAACTTCCAAAAAGCTGTGAAGTCAGTTTAAAAATCTATAACTTGGTTGGACAGGTGGTAAACACTTTGGTTGAGGGGAGGATGAGAGAAGGTGTGTGGGTTCTTTTCTGGAATGGAGAGGATGAATCCGGAAGGGAAGTTGCTTCAGGGATATATTTCATCAAGCTTACGACCAAAGATTATGTCAGCACAAAAAAGATGCTTTTGATCAAATAAACTCAGTTGCTCAGCAAAAAAAAGCAAAAAAAACCGCCTTTTTGAGGCGGTTTTTTTTCTTTCCTTTTAGATTCTATCAGTTTATTTTAGATTAAAATGAAAAGGGCATTCACTAAAAGAAAAGTTTTGTTTTTTATCGGTCTGGTAGGAGTGATTTGTTTTCTACCATCACTTTTCTTCTTTTTTTGTGCAGACGATTTTGTCTGGATAGAGAAGTCTAGAAATATTTGCCTATCCACGATTCCCGATCTGGTTAAGGAGTATAATTTCACACTAAGATTCAGGCCAGTGATAAATTTAGTCTTTAGGCTTAATTATTACATCTTTAGTCTA
Organism: Candidatus Zixiibacteriota bacterium; assembly: GCA_030615745.1. Taxonomy (GTDB): domain Bacteria; phylum Zixibacteria; class MSB-5A5; order MSB-5A5; family SM23-73-2; genus SM23-73-2. Next base: position 65,755 of record JAUWYR010000001.1, read on the forward strand.
AAACCATTATGTTATCATCTCATTAATGTGATACTCCACATATTCAATGCTTTTTTTCTATATCTTCTTCTCTCTCATTTTAGCAAAGATTCTAAGTTCAATTTATTTATCACTTTTGTTTTCTTGAGCCATTTTATCCATGAGGAATCGGTCTTTTGGATTTCATCTTTGTCCACCTTATTGGGTGCCTTTCTTTATCTTGCTTCACTTCTTCTTTTTATGAATTATCAAGACAAAAGAAGAAAAAAATCAATTTACTTTCTTTCGATTTTTTTATTTACAATCGCTCTTTTTTCAAGAGAGGATAGCTTCACCTTACCTTGTGTTATTTTAATCTTTTTTTATTTAAAATCTGCTAATTGGTCAAACTCTATTACTAAGTTAAAAAAGCAGATAGGTTGTCTTTCCCCTTTCATTATTATTTCAATTCTTTATTTGATTTTCCAACTTTTTATTTTTCAGCGTCCTTTATTTTCGAAAATGTTTACCACAAGCCCTTCGATCTGGATGAAAAATCTATTTTACTTTCTCGGCAATTATCTGTTTCCAGTAAGATTGATTTTTGACCTTTCCGAATATAAACTGCATAGTTTTCTTCTGAATTTTTTTGAACAGAACTTGAAATTTTCTCTTTTGGGTCTGATCTTTTTAGTTTTGAGTATTGGTTTTCTGATTTTCATAATAAGATTATTTAGAAGAAAAAATCCACTTTTTAATTTTGGTATTTTATTTTCTTTTTTAACTATTCTACCTTATCTTTTCTTAAACGCAAACGGTCAGAGGTTTTGCTATCTTCCAGCTATTGGATTTTCCTTATCCTTAATGGGTGTTATACAAATGTTTTTTCAAAAAAGAGAAAAAGGATATCTTGCGAAAGTATATAAACGTTTGACTTTAGTGATTAGCACAATAATTATTCTTAATTTTTTAATACTTTATGAAAGAGGGTATTGGTGGTATAAAGGAGGAAACATAGTTAAAAATATTGTTAAACAGACAGAGGGAACATTATCCAAGGTTCCGCAAAAAGAGACTGTTTATTTTGTGGATTTGCCCAGAAGAATTCATGGGGCTTATATTTTTCACTTAGGCTTTTCTGAGGCAATTAAGTTATTCTATCCAGAATTAGAATTTGAGATTAAAGAGATCGATCAATCCGATCTAAAGAAAATAGGGGGGTTAGCGGATAAATATGTTTTCATATATGAAAATGGGAAGTTAATTAAGCTTGATGATTAAGATATTTTGCGTTGTGTCAAGACCTCAGTCCTGACGCAACTATTTAAAATCGAAGAAGCTAATCAACTTGCTCTTAAGATAATTGGAAACTTAAGCAAGAGATATGTTTTCAAATATGAAAATGAAAAGTCAATTAAGCTCGATGATTAAGATATTATTATCCTGTAGTTACACCACCTGCGAGGGTATCTTTTTTTCCTTTTCCACCTTATACTTCTTAAAATAGACAACAAAAACAGAACCTTTGCCTAACTCAGATGTGAATTCGATTTTTCCACCTAAATTGTTAACCAACCTCTGGACAATTGGTAATCCTAATCCTGTCCCGTCCTTTTTAGTAGAATAAAATGGATAAAAAAGCCTTTCCTTTTGCTCTCTGTTCATCCCCTTACCGTTGTCAACAACAGCCATGGGAATCCAATCATCATCTTCCTCATCCACCTCATCTTCAAAATAAAATTCCTTTAACTTTTTCAAACTTTTTTTAGCAATAATAAGTCTGTTCCCCTTTTCCTCCATCGCCTCCAAAGCATTAACTAAAAGGTTTAAAAGAAGCTGTTTTATCTGATTTTCCTCACCCCAAACCCACAGTGATTGGTCGGGTAGTTCTTTTTCTATTTTGACCCCCTCTCTGAAGGAAGGATGTTTTTTCACTATCTCGATCCCTTCATTTATGATAGATGTAAGCTCAACTTTGGACAAAGTGGTCTGTTTTATTTTTGCATATTGTAAAAACTCATTTAGTATCGAATTTAGCCTTGATGATTCTTTTAAAATTAGCTCCATAAGTTTTTGATTCTTATCGGTGAGTTTAAGCTCCCCTTTTAAAACTTCAACTGAGCCGGAGATAGAAGCTAATGGATTACGTATCTCATGTGCAATTCCAGCTGAGAGTTCACCCACAGCAGCAAGTCTATCCTTAATCCTCATCTCCTCTTCTATTTTTTTAACACCAGTTAAATCCTGAAAAATTGCGATCAATCCTCTCTTGCTTCCATCTTTGTCAATCAATATTGATGTACTCATTCCGATAGGGAACTTTCTTTTGTTCAAAGAGGTAATATAAAGCTCATAGCGGGAATGCATCTTCTCAGATTCTAACGCTTCAGAGAACCTCTCCGCAAACTCCGGCATTCTATTAAAAAAAACCTCTGTGAATTTCTTTCCCTTTATATCTTTTTCCTTATAGCCTAAGATCTCTTCTGCTGCTTTGTTAAAATATATTACATTTCCATAGTTGTCCACTGTCAGCACTCCAGACCTTAAATGTCTTAAGATGTCATCTGTGTCCATCTTCACTCGATCCAGCTCAGCAGAGGTGGACAAAAGCTTTTCACCTTCCTTTTTTAACCTCTGCGCCAGATAACCGCTGATAAAAGCTATTAAATAAAAAGAACAGAAAAACAAAAAAAGCTTGTAAAAAGATGCTTCATCTAAACTGTTAAGAGCTGAAAAAACCTTTCTAAAAGAAACAAAGGTAAGCTCTTTTCCTTCCAAAAGAAAAGCCCATGAGCAAAAAAAACTTGCCAATGTGGCTACCAAGACTGTGCCGGATAGATGATAAATGAGGCTGGCTGAGACGATGGTGATTAGGAAAAGGAGAAAAAATTCACTTGCCTGTCCTCCGGTTGAGTGAACAATTTCGCTCTCTATATATAGTTCGCAGATTATCTGTAATGCAATAATTGTATTGAAAAGCAAAGGGAGCTGAAGGTGAGTTCTTAAAAGAAAAAAGATAAGAAATCCTAAGGTTAAAAAACCATAGATTAAAAAGGAGGGGATTAAAAAGTCAGGACTTTTCAGAATAAAAAGGACGATAGATAAAAGGAGTAAAAAGACCAAAAGCTTCAAAAATAAAAGCCAGTAGATCTTGGATGGTCTTTTTGGGCTATCTTCTAAAGAGATCTCCATTAGGTCGTGGATTTTTTTTCAGATTCTCGATTTTTAACTTTTAGCCGATCTTTCCGATGATATCGAACATTGGAAGATACATAGCAATAAGAATTCCACCTATGACAGCCCCCATCACCACGATAATTACCGGCTCGATAATCGAAGTTAAAGCAGATACTGCTGCATCCACTTCCTCCTCATAGAAGTCAGCAATTTTTTGTAGCATCTCATCTAATCCTCCGGTCTTTTCACCAACTGAGATCATCTGACAGACCATTGGTGGAAAGACCCCGGTCTCTTTTAGAGGTTGGGTGATGGTTTCTCCCTCAGCTATGGAGACCACTGATTTGCGGATAGCATCCTGAATCACTCTGTTGCCCGATGTTTTCGCTGTGATCTCGAGGGCGTCCAAAATGGAGACCCCGGAAGAGATCAAAGTGCCTAATGTACGAGTGAACCTCGCGATGGCACTCTTTCTTATGAGGTTTCCGAGCAAAGGAGCTTTTAATTTGAGTTTATCAATGGTCAACCTTCCACGGGGTGTTTTGGAGTAATAACGGTAGAAAATAAAAAGACCGATCAAAAGAATAAATCCGGTAAGAATATTGTGCCTAAGAAAAGCACTTATGCCTAAGACTATCTGAGTCGGTCCAGGAAGTTCAGCACCTAATCCCTCAAACATTTTGGCAAACACAGGAACAATATAGGTGAGCATAACAAAGGTGACTAAAGCAGCAACGGCGACAATAACTGAGGGATAGACTAAAGCCCCTTTTACTTTTCGGGCTAAAGCATCTGCTTTTTCTCTGTAAGTAGCTAATCTTGAAAGAATCTGGTCTAATGCTCCACCAATTTCTCCTGCATTAACCATGCTGACATATAGGTCATCAAAGGCTTTTTTATGCCGAGACAATGCATCAGCTAATGTGCTACCTGACTGAACGCTATCCTTTACTTTTTCAATCACCTCTTTGAATTGAGGAGTTTCTGCCTGCTGAGCCAATATCTCAAGACATTGAATCATTGGAAGCCCAGCTCCTATCATAGTGGAAAACTGACGGGTGAATCTCGAGATATGGATTTTTTTGATTCTCCTACCAAATCTGATATTTATCTGAGAGGGCTTGCTGGAAACTGATGTAACTAATATCTTATTTTGTCTTAAAATCCTTTCAAGCTCGGCTCTATTTTTCGCCTTCAGCTCTCCTGAGACCATAGCTCCTGCTAAGGTCTTACCTTGGTATTCGAATAAAGGCAATTTCTACCTCCTTTTTAACTTGAGGAGACAAGCTGTTTTTTTCTGGATAGGATCTCATTTAACTCCTGGATATTAGTGCTTCTGCCCAAGGCATCGCCCAAGGTGATTTTGTGGGATAGATATAAATCAGCTAAGGATTGGTTCATGGTTTTCATACCATACTTTTGTCCGGCTTGAATCATCGAGTAAATCTGGTGAATTTTGTCATCTCTTATTAGAGCACGGATTGCTGGAGTGCAGATCATTAACTCCAAAGCTAATAGCCTTCCTCCTCCGATTTTTGGGACCAGCTGCTGGGTTGCCACTGCTTGAATCACGAAGGAAAGTGTTACCCTTATCTGTTCCTGCTGGTGTACTGGAAAGATATCTATAATCCTATTTATTGACTCAGCGCATGAGTTGGTATGTAGGGTGGCAAAGACTAAATGGCCAGTCTCTGATATATTCAATGCTGCCTCAGTAGTCTCAAGATCCCTCATCTCACCTATAAGCACCACATCTGGATCTTCCCTTAAGGCATATTTTAATGCTGATGCAAAAGAAGATGTATCTGAATAGACCTCCCTCTGGTTAATAAGGGAACAGTTATGTCGGTGAAGATATTCGATGGGATCCTCAACTGTTAAGATGTGATCATGTCTGGTTTGATTTATTCTGTTGATTATAGATGCCAGAGTTGTTGATTTACCACTTCCAGTAGGACCGGTTATCAAAACCAGACCTTGAGGTAGCTTAGCAAAGTCAGCTACTACCTTGGGAAGACCTAATTCTTCAAAGCTTCTGATTTTGAAAGGGATCATCCTGATTGCTACTGCGACATTCCCCCTTTGCATAAAGACGTTGCATCTGAATCTGGAGAGATTCTCAATTCCAAAAGATAAATCAAGCTCACTTATTTCCTCAAATTTCTGTCTTTGCCTTTCATTCATAATACTATAAGCCAACTTTCTTGTGTCCTCTGGGGTCAAAGGCTCATAATCTGCGCGAGTCAATTTCCCATCAATCCTTAGTTGAGGTGGAGTTCCCACTGTCAGGTGAAGGTCCGAGGCGTTCTTTTTCACCATTAATTCTAAAAGTTCTCTAAGGGTAACCATATCTCTTGATGCTTCCGCATTTCCTTTCGAGTAGTTTTAAAGAAACTTTTGAACCAAAGAGTTTCTATAATATTATCGACTTTAAAATGAAATTCTTAAATTAGAGAGATAAAAAGAGTTTTTTAATAGATAAAAGATTTTATCGAGATTAATTATCCGCAGCGAACTTTTTTAGTTAAGAAAATAATTTGCAATATCAGAACTATTGGAGTATTCAAGAAACAGAATTCAAAGTTGGATAAGTCTTTGGAAATCAATGCAATATGTTTTAAGTTTAAAGTCTTCGCCTGCCTGATTTGAATTTTTTTAAAAAACTTGTTAAATATGTCTGAACTAAGATACTAAAAATAAAAGGGAAGATCAAATTCTTAATATCCATATAAATTACAGATTGGTCTCAGCCAAGACCTCCTCAACTGTGGCTATTCCTGCTTTTATCTTCTCTATCCCTGCATCTCTTAATGTTAGCATTCCATCTTCTACAGCTTTTTCTTTTATCATCTGGCTGGAGGCACCATCTAAGATCATCTTCTCTATCTCCGGGATAATGGGCAATACCTCAAAAAGACCAGTCCTTCCGGAAAAGCCTGAGTTGTTGCATTCAGAACACCCTTTTCCACGAAAAAACTTCATTTTCTTCGCTTCCTCTTCAGATAACCCTAACATCTCTATTGTAGCAGGAAGAACTTTCACCTCCTCTTTGCACGCGCTGCAGATTTTACGAACTATCCTTTGAGCCATAATTAATCTGACCGCAGAAGCAACCAGATAATGTGGAATTCCCATGTCGACCAACCTGTTTATAGTGCTCGATGCGTCGTTGGTGTGTAGTGTAGAAAAGACTAAATGTCCTGTTAAAGCAGCACGAATCGCTATCTCAGCGGTCTCCTCATCTCTTATCTCCCCAACCATTATTATGTCGGGGTCCTGACGCAAAAAAGATCTTAAACAGGTGGCAAAAGTGCGTCCGATATCTGATTTGACCTGAACCTGATTGATACCATCGAAGTTGAACTCCACCGGGTCTTCAGCTGTGAGAATATTGACATCTATGCTGTTGAGCTGTTTTAAAGCGGAATATAGGGTAGTGGTCTTGCCACTTCCAGTTGGTCCGGTTACAAGAATCATTCCATAGGGGAGTTTGATAGCTTTTGTGAACTTCCCCAGTCCCCTTTCAGGAAAACCGAGTCTGGTCAAATCGACCATCAAGCTTTTAGGGTCAAGTATTCGCATGACAACTTTTTCACCATATATAGTGGGTAAAATCGAGAGCCGAATATCAATAGCACGATCTCCTATTTTAACCTTGATTCTTCCATCCTGAGGCAATCTCCTTTCTGAGATATCTAAGTCCGCCATTATCTTCACCCTCGAGATAATAGCAGCACGGTATTTGAAAGGTAGAGGAGCCATCTCATGAAGGATTCCATCTATTCTATACCGCACCCTTATCCTCTTTTCATAGCATTCGATGTGAATATCAGATGAGCCCCTTCTGATTGCATCTGTGATAATTCCATCAACTAATTTGACCAAGGGTTTGTCCTGAACCTGAGATTGAAGGTCTTGCTCAGAAGGGGTGTCTTCTTTTTCCTCGATAACTTCCAATTCCTCATCCTCCAATCCCTTTAAAATCTCACTTATTCCAGAAGTATCTCGATAGTGGGTATTTATTGCTTTCTGGATTGCTTTTTCCGGACTGATAACTGGTTGGATACCGCAGCTGGTTATAAATTTAATTGCATCCAGAACATAAATATTATTTGGGTCGGATATAGCCACCACCAGGGTTTTTCCTAATTTGGTGATCGGGATGACATTGAACTTTCTGGCTATATCTAATGGAATGGTTTTGATCACCTCGGGATTGAGCTCTATATCAGAAAGGCGTAGGGTCCCGATGTTAAGCTGTTTTCCAACGAATTCTGAAAGCTCCTCCTCACCCCCTAAAGCACCTATCTCGATCAAGATATCACCGAGCTTGGAATTCGCCCTCTTCTGTAGCTCTAAAGCTTTGTCCAGCTGGTCCTGGGTGATTTTGCCAGCTTTGACCAGCATCTTCCCGAGTTCAGTGCTCATTTTAACCTTTTTAATCTTTGAAGATGTCGTCCAGCTTGTCTTCAGCTGATTGGGTGAACTCAGTTCCGAGACTCAAATTTTCCTTATCTTCGGATTTTTTTGCTTGAGAGAGAATCGAGACTATACTTTCTCCTATCTCTTTGGCATATAGCCTGACCATCCCAATGGTAGTGCGATCATCGAAGATCACAGCTAAGATGGTTCTATCACCTACCAGGGTGAGATGGATATGGTCTCTTTTTCCCTGATGGAAAAGGATTGAGAACTCCGGCTCCCCTACAAGCCTAGCTATCTCTTTAGTGGATGCGAAGCTTCCAGCTAAAAGCGCAGCCAAAGCAGTTGTATCAAGAGTATGAGTAAAGCCCTGACGGGTGATGAGATAACCATCTTTGTCTACCAGAAGAGCACATTTCGCCTCAGCTCCCTTGATGAGCTTTTGAAGGGTTTGATTAATCCTCTCGATCTGCTCCTCGTAAATTATGAGTTTGTCATCGCTCAATTTTTTTCCCTCCCTATCTATTTGAAAACATTTTTTATCCAGCGTAAAAGAAAGAAATCCTTGTTTTTTTTTGCTTTTGCTACTATTATCTTTTCTTTTTCAAAAGAGGGCTTTTTAATTTCAGGGGTAGTCTTTTTTTTCTTTTCAATTTCTTCTTTTTGTTTTTTTATATCATCCTCTTGAATTTGAGTTTTTGCTTTAGGAGATACCTCCATTACTGCTACTTCCTGTTGCTTTTGTTTGTATTTCACTTCTTTCTTTTCTTCTGGCTTCTCAAATACTACCGGGGATAAGACTTTCCTTTTTTCCTCTAAGGTTTTTATCATCTTTTTTTCTTCAACAACTTCTTGGTAGAGTTTTTCCTTCTTTTTTATCTCAGGTTTTCCTTTTGCTTTATCCAAAACCTGTTTGATTATACATTTTAGCGTATCAAATACACCCTCTCCTTTTATGGCAACAGCCTCGAAATAGGGTAATTTTCGAGGATTCAAAACATTTTCCAATTCCTCAATCTCGAATATCTCTAAAAGATCTCTTTTGTTATATTGGAAGACCATTGGAAGGTTTTCTAACACATACCCATACTCATTCAGATTTTCTATCAAGTTATTCAGGCTTTCGATATTTTCATCCATCTTTGATCTCTGTGAATCAGCCACGAAAACCAGCCCGTCTACTCCTCTTAAAACCAGCTTCCTTGTAGCATTGTAAAAGACCTGACCCGGAACAGTATAAAGTTGAAATTTGGTAGAAAAACCGTGGATCTCACCTATGTTTAAAGGCAAAAAATCGAAATATAAAGTTCTATCAGTATCTGTTGCCAAAGAGATCAATTCTCCTTTGGAGGTATTTGGGATTTTTTTGTGCACATATTGTAGATTAGAGGTCTTGCCACTCATACCCGGTCCATAATAGATGATCTTACACGAGATCTCTTTAAACGCGTAGTTTATCGATACCATTTTTTCTTCTTATAAGGATTCTTTAGCTTTTATCCTCTGAGCTGCATTTTTTATCTCCAATCTTACCAACCCGATGTTAACCGTTGGCTCAGCAGTTACCACAATTATACCTATCCCAGCATCCGCCATAAAAATTTTTCCCTTCTCCGCCTCAATTGTCACTTGTTTGAGAGGAGAGCTTTTGAGTTTCTTTAAAGATTTTTCCACGGTTGAAGTTATCGAGGCTGCTATTGCCCCCACTGTCTCTTCATGGAAACGGGTATCGAGGTCAGCGGCAATGATTATGCCATCTTCCCCTACAATAAGACTTCCCGTAACCCCTGTGGTCTTGTTAAGCTCCTCTAAGATTTGATACATATTTTTCCTCCTCGGGTAATAAAATCTTTTGACCGTATCTTTGTTCAAGATATTTTTTAATGTTCTCTTGCGCTTTTGATATTCGGATATTCAAAAGCTCATCGGTATGACGATCAGCCAAAGTTAGAAGACAAAACTTTCCAATACTTGTAAGATTAATCCACAACTTATCTGATAAGATCTGTATTCTTTCTATTTTTTCTTCATTTAATCTTTTAAGTAGCTGAGTGTTGACCTCTCTGAAGGTCACTCCAAAAGGTGCGAGTTCATCCTCATCTAAACTTTGCGAAAGGCTTTTTGCCACAACTAATCCATCAGAGTCAACAAGAATTACCCCAAAAACCCCAGGATACTCCTTTAAATAGTGGATCGCATCCTCGATAGAGACCTCCAAGGATATCTCCTTGCCTTTTTGGATAGGTTTTTCTTTCCCAACTTTTTTAGCTAAAGTTTTTTTGCTTTCCTTGTAGCTAACTTCACCTATCTGACCAAGAAAGCTCGGTTTTTGCCTTTTTTCCCTCCTGAAACTTTTAAGTGTATCTCCTAAGGAGTGTCTAACTATAAATGGGAGCAAAGATACCTGAAATATAAAAGCTGGAAAATAATTTAGGACTCCTAAACTAAAAGCTTTTCCTATCTCAATTGGAAACATAACGAAAAGGAAAAATCCAAACACAAGCCCCAAGGTTAATCTGAACAAAAATGTTGAAAAACTATAAAGAACCAGTAAAGCGGAAGGAAGGGAAGGAAAAAGGAAAGATAAAGCTAAAAAATACCAAACAAGTTCAAAAAGAAAAATAAAAAAAGGGTTAAACTCAACTCTTACCCCGAAATTTTTTGGGAAAAAGACCAATGGAACAATAGCTAAAAAAAAGCCTAAAAGAATAAGCTGTCTTATCTCTTTAGTATGGGAGGGGATCATTTTCTACTCCTCATCTATTTTTTCTAAAAGCTTGTTAATTCGTATCCTCAGATATCCGAAATTTATCTTTTCTTTACATCTTAAAACCAAAAAATTTTTCTTAAGCTTTATTATCCATAATAAGAAATCTTCGGACTCAATTATAACCTGTGAGAGATTACCGAATTCAACTTTTGAAAGCTCTTTTTGTATGGAGGTAAAGATATAGGTTGAAGATGGACCAACTGCTTCATCTTCTTTTTCTGCGGAAGCATCAAGAGATTTTGACCTTCTTTGCGTGACAAGGTCATCCATTCCAACCACTGAAGCATTCATTATATTTGGGAAAAGGATTAGTTCTTCCAAAGCAGAGGAGAAGGTGACTTTTTCCTCAGGCTTTTTACCTTTGTCAGCAATTGGCGGTGGTATAAATGAAACGGATTCTTTTTTTGCCTCTTTTAACTTCTCACCAGCTTCCTTTAGTAATTTTTTAACCAAAGAGCTCTGAGGATCTGTGGAATAGAGTTTTTTAAGAATAGATTCTGCTTTTTTGATTTCACCTTTTTTTAAAAGTATTTGAGACAATAAAAGTTCAATTGCTCTTGTCCTTCCATCAGCTTGAATGGCTAACATAAGTTCCTTTTCTGCTTCAGAATATAATTTTTTATCGAAGTTTATCTTAGCCATAATCAGATGTGCTGGACCATAGTCATGATGTTTGGCTAATCCCCTCTGGCAAACAAAACTTGCTTTGTCCAAATCTCTCTTTCTCCTTAAAGCTTCAGATAAAGCTGCAAAAAGTTTAGAATCAGGGTCTTTTTCCAATATTTTTAGGCACTTAATTATTCTCTCATCCAAATCTTGTAGGTCTACCATATCTTTTCCGAAAGTAAGGTTATTTTTAATTATATCGACAAAAAATACAAATTTTCAACTTTTACTTATCTTGATTTTTAGCTTAACTCAAAGCTTTTTTTATATATAAAAAACCTAAGGCTAAAAGAGACAACCCTCCGAGCTTCAAAAGCCCAACTAAAGTTTGACTTATTTGAGTAAAAAGGTCAAAAATAAAACCTAAGCTTAATAATCCAAAAGATATTGAAATCAAAAGCCAAGGAGAGGAGAGCTCCCCTCCTTTGACCAAAGAGTTTATTTTAAATGCGAGAAATAAACATCCCCAAACCACAATCACAATCAATACGTTAATCAAGGTGCTCAAAAAACCCCCTAATCTTTAAAATTTCCTCATTGTTTTTCTTTTAGCTTTTTTCTAAAAAATTTATTGAATTTCCCTTAATGTTCTATAAAAATCCTGGTCGAGATTATATTTTTTTACCACATACTTATTTTGATCAAAGACAAGTGCTGTCTCTTTTTTTATTAAAAATATAGTTTTTTTTGTTATGTTTTTCCCTAAAAATGCTTCTACATTTTTCAGATGAGTTAAAAGCAATGCATTTAGCCCTTCTAAGACCTGATGTAATCTTGTTTCTTTTGGAATGGAGAAACAAGCTTTTAAAAAATTCTTTCTGTTGAATATCCCATCGTGCATTAAATCAGCTAAGATAGGATATTGTGTCTTTTTAGAAATAAAGCCCTGGTTAAAAATCTTCTCTTTGCTTTTCCCTAATTTTCTTTCCAAGATATCCTCGATTAGAAGAAAAGAGGTTGAAAAGATTTTATAAGAATTCTCAAATAAAAGCTCCTCCTCTTTTTTCTTCTCAAGAACAGTTTTTTTCTTTTCACCGGTAAGAACAAGCTTATCCGTTAGAAGACGGTGTAACGATTTATAAGTAGCAAATTCACCTAAAGGGGTTAGCTCTACTATTTCTGGAAGTGTTCTTTCGCCATTAACCAACAAAAAAGTCTGCAACTCTTCTGAGAAAAACTCTATTTTATTCGAAATCACCTGTGCACTCAAAAAGAGAGGAAAGGGATTGACCTTCAAAGCTACATCATCTGGAGGCAGAAGTTTTTGCATCTGGGTCAACTCATCTATTCTTCTTACCCCCTCCATTATCATGTTCATTGTATTCAATTCAGTTATCAGTTGATCTTTATCCGGAAGTCGTCCATCCAGAAATTCAAAATCTCCTTGGTTCCAGCTGAATATACTATATACTATCTCCTCCGCCTGTAACTTAATTACGCCAACAAACTCAAGTTGTGTAAGAACTCCTAACTCCAACAATGTCTTTGTTATTTTTTTCTTCTGTGCTTTATACAAAAACAAAGCCCTTTCAAAATCCTTTTGGGAGATTTTGCCCTTTTTTAAAAACAACTTACCCAAAAGCTCCTCCCACTTGTCTCCAGAGGAGGCGAAGACGATATTCCCCTCAACAAAATAAATCCTTTTTTGTTGAGTCTGTCTTTTCAACTGCAGGAGCCCGGTCTTTTTTCCAGTGAAAATAAGTTGCAAAAGATCAGAAAAGGGAACAGTTTTTAAATTTCCAGTGAAGCTCATTTTACCTAAACTTTATCTTTTAAATTTTCTCAGATAAAATCCACACCCACTATGCCTTAAAAAGGCGAAAAAATTTCTATACGTTTTCCTCACTTCTTAAAAGATTTTTCTTTTACCATCCACCTTTTTTTATCGGGACAATGATGTGAAATCTTTACAAGACTTAAATTAAGGGGTATTTTACTTGTCGGAACGATCAAGAGATTAGAAAATAATCTTTTTTAAAAATTAAGCGTAAGTTTTAAGAAAAGATAAATTCCTAAAATAAATAGAGTTAAAAATCCAAATCTTTTTGTTTTTTGGTTTTTCCATCCAGCAAAAAAAGATAGTATAAAAAGGTAAAAAAAGATTAAAAATAAATAAGTAGGGGAGCTAACTTTAACTGTTGAATAAGGAAGATTGGAAAAGAAGCTGACTGATTTCAAAGTTAAACTTAAACAAAGCCAGTTAAATGCGGAAAATAATCCTGAAAGGGTGGAGCTTAGAAGGGCTACTATCACAGTGGTGCTTCCAACGATGACTGATAGACTCACCAAAGGGACCATAATCAAATTAGCCGAAAATGTATAGATGCTTATTTGATTAAAGTAATATGCGATTATGGGATAGGTTGAAAGTGTTGCTGTTAAAGAGACCAGTGAGGGCAAAACAACCCAGTTTTTTATAATCCCTTTGAATCTGTTAACTATTTGAGAAAATAGGCTATCCGGATTAACGATAAGAAGTATAATCCCAGCGGTGGCGGCATAAGAGAGCTGGAAACCAACATCAAAAAGGCTCAAAGGAGAGAATAATAATATTAAAAGGGCGGAGAAGGCTAAGATATTAATTAATTCTTTTTCTTTCTCCCAGAAAAAAGCTAAAAGAAAACAACTCGCCATAACAGATGCACGCACAACTGAGGGCTCGTTGTTGGTTATATAGGAGAAGATCACTACAGCTGGAATAGTTAGAATGTAGCTTGATTTTCGAGGAATCCTTAATAGGAGGAAAAAATAAAAACAGAAAAGCACCACTAATCCCACATTGGAACCAGATATAGCCAGGAGATGGAGAGTCCCGGTGTTGGTGAACATCTGATAGATTTCTTTGGGGATTCCCCTCCTTTCTCCCAAGACAAATCCCGAGAGTAGGGCATGATGTGGGTCTTTTAAATTTGAGCCGAATACTTTCAGAATAAAATACTTTACAGGAAGGACTATTTTAGAGACAAAGATACTTTTATTTTCCTGAAAAAGAATATTTATATATTTAGGGGATCTTATGCTCATAAGAGCAAAAATATCCTTTCTCTCAAGATATTTTCTGTAATCGAATGCCTTCGGGTCTTGAGGAATAAATGGCTGGTACAAAAATCCTCTTACTCTGATGAAATCTCCATAGTTGAAAAGGTTGGTCTGCCTTCTTATCTTCAAAAGGATTTTGCCTGAAGTTAGGAGTGATTTTTCATCTAGTATGATGCTTTTTGTCTCAACTGTAAGGAAAGTTTTGTCCTTTCGGATGTCTGGAGCTTTTATCAGATTCCCGCTAATTATAACTGACTTTTTTAGATTTGCGTATGCATCAAGAGATAAGAAATTTTTGATATGGTTTGGAGGAAAAACCTTTGTTTTTAACTCATACTGGAAAAAACCAGCTACCACCAAAGTTGAGATTATAACCAGACTGGATGCAGAATGTCTTTTGATAATAAGAAAAATAAGGCAGAGAAAAAATCCAAAGAGTAAAAGGATGAGAAGTAGAGTTAAAGATAAATCAAAGTGGTTACCCAAGACGATACCAAAAATATAAGCTATGCACACAAAAAGAGCTGGTCTTCTTTTTGCCATTTAACTTATTTCCCTTTTAAGCTCTTAAAGATATCTAAGACCTTTTTGAGCTCCTCAGCCTTAAAAACTAAGGAAGCTAAGATGTAAGATAAAAGGCCGCTCAAAAGCATTCCTGACAAAAGAAAAACTTTTTGTTGTAAACTCGCTATTTGCAAATCGAATTTAAGAAGAAATTGTGCAATAAATACAACTCCCCCCATAAAAAGGGAGGCAAGAAGGAATTTGAAAAAAGAACTTGTTAAATTTTTTCTTTCCAATGGACCAATTTTTTTGTCAATCATAAACAAAAGCAAAGACATATTAACCATTCCGGCTAAAGAGTTAGCTAAGGCTAAGCCTTTATATCCTAAAGGTCCCATTAAAATCAGATTCAAAATGATGTTTATGACTACAGATATGGCGGTTATTTTAACAGGTGTTTTAGCATCCCCTAAGGTATAAAAAATAGGTGCGGTCACCCTGACCACAGCAAATGCAAGAAGACCAAAAGCATAAAGGACTAAAGCATTTGAGGTAGCCTGGGTATCGAGATATGTGAATTTGCCATACTGGTAAATAACAGAGATGATAGGTTCAGCTCCTACAATCAAAAAAACAGATGAGGGAATCACCAAGAATAAAACCAGTTTTAAAGATGAACAGAGCGTTGAGACAACTTTTTTCATTTCCTTTTGAGCGACATATAAGGAGACAGCTGGCAGGGTTACAGTAGCAACTGCAACTCCGAAGACCCCTAAGGGAAGGTGCATTAATCTGTAGCTATAATTGAGATAGGAGACGCTTCCTTGAGGAAGGAGTGAGGCTAAGTTTGTGGTTACGAAAATATTTATCTGGGTTGAAGCAACGCCAAAGATGGCCGGGGTCATTAAAAGAAGGATTTTCTTTACCCCGGAATGATGGAGATCCAAAACGGGCTTATAAGTAAACCCACGCTTTTTCACTTGCGGAATTTGAATTATAAGTTGCCCCAATCCACCTAAAAGTGCTCCAATTGCCATTCCGATTATAGGAGGGTTAAAAAAAGGGCAGATAAAAAATCCGGAAAGTATCATCCCGGTATTAAAAAGGGTGGGTGCCAAAGCCGGTGTTGCAAAATGTCCAAATGAGTGTAAAATTCCCATTGTCACAGCTGCCAGAGAGACTAAAAGAAGAAAAGGGAACAGTATTTGTGCTAAAAGAGTGGTGAGCTCCAACTTGCCCGGAACCTCATCAAATCCGGGCGCTATCAATTTAGCTAAAAAAGGTGATAAAAATATACCAATTATGATAATAAGAGACAAAACTATAAGGAGAAGGTTTATCACTAAATTAGCTAAATGAAATGCCTTCTCTTTCCCCTGATTAGTCATATGATTTGTGAAAACAGGGATAAAGGATGTAGCCATCACCCCTTCAGCGAAAAGCTCTCTTAAAAGATTAGGAATTCTGAAAGCGGCAACAAAAGCGTCAGTGTAAAGCCCTGCTCCAAAAAGGTAGGCGAATACCTGCTCCCTTACCAATCCGAATATCCGCGAAAGCATAATAGAGGAGCTTACTATCCCGGTCGATTTGACTATTTTATCCTGCTGACTCATTTGCGTTCAAAAAGCTCTGAGTAAGAAAACTTTTCTCTATACGTTATCCAGCAGAGAAAATCTTCCAACTTAAGAAAGCTTTTAGTAGTATATTTATTTTAAAGTTTTTATAGTTAAAATTAAAAAAACTACTATTGACAAAAAAAGGATTTTGGCTTAAATTGCAAAAGTTAAGAAAAGGAGATAAAATTTGCCAATTCATCTTTCAGCAAAGAAAAGATTAAAACAATCCCAAAAGGCTAAACTTCGAAATAAAGCTATAAAATCCAATCTTAAAAGTTTGATAAAAAAAGTAAAACGCTCAACTGATCCCAAGGAGGCTGAGTCTAATTTCAAAGCCATGCAAAGTCTTTTGGATAGAGCTACAAGATTTAAGATTATTCATAAGAACAAAGCCTCCAGGCAAAAGGAAAAATTAGCCAAACTGATTAACCAAAAATTCAAAACTTAAGTTTTACCATATCACGTTCTTTAAAATTCTTAAAAGAAAAGGATTTTGTTTTAAGATAACTTTTACCAAACCAATTATATCTATTTTTTCCACTTTTTTGCTTCCGAAATAGTCTTTGAGAAATAGGACTATCGAGTCATAATCTGAGTCCGACATCTTTAAAAAAACTTTTCTACAGAATGAGAAAAATCTTAAGTATCTCCCCCTTTTTCCCATAAATTTTTTTTCATATTCTTTTAAATACTTTTGTGGATGGTTTTTTTTAATAAACTCACTTGTTACCTCACCAGCGATTTTACCAGAAAGTATAGCATTAGCTATTCCTGCTCCGGATAAAGGGTCAGCTAACCTGGCTGCATCCCCGACCAAAAGTAAATTATCTTTTACCAAAATACTTTTTCTCGAAAAGAATGGAACTCCTCCTGACATCATCTCGACTTTGCTGTATTTAGAAAATCTTTTCAGAATGAACGAGTCCAGAAAATCTTTGGCTTTTTTACCATCAGCTAAATTGGGAGTTATACCTAAACCGACATTAGCACAGTCTTTCCCTTTAGGAAAAATCCAGGCATACCCTCCCGGAGCTAATTTTTTTCCTACCCAGAACTCCACACAATCGGGCACAATTTCTATTCCTGCTAAAAGGTATTGGGCGCAGGAAGAAACTTGGTTTAATTCCAGAGTTGTATCAACTCCTGCAAATTTTGCAGTTTTGGATTCAATCCCATCAGCGCAGATTATCATCTTTGCTTTGTATTCAATTTCTTTTCCATCCTCTTTTACCTTGACTCCGTAAACTTTGTTTTTTTTATCCTTTAGTATTCCGACTACACAAGCATTTACATTCACCTCTGCCCCTTCAGAGGATGCTGAAATCGCCAAGTCTTTGTCAAATATCTTCCTTTCCAAAACCACAGCACAATCAGGATGAAAAAGGTTAAATCTGGTGCTTTCTGGGCTTACCAGAACTACCTTGTGGATAAGATTTGAGATCCACTTTGGGTTTAAATCAAAATGTTGGGAGAAGAAAAAAAGACTTACAGCTTCTGCACAACACAAAGGAGAGCCGACCACCGGAGCTTTTTCCAAAAGGAGAACGTTGAGCTTGTTTTTAGCCATTACCTTCGCGGCAGAGCACCCGGCAGGACCTGCTCCTACAACTATCGAGTCATAATCATCTTTTTTCATCTTGCTCCAATGCACCCATTGGACAAAACTTAACACATTTATCACACAAAATGCACAATTCTTTTTTAATCAAAAGGCTATTAGAAAAAAGCTCCAAGGCATCAGATTGACATAATGCTACACAACCACCACATTTTAGACAGAGAGTTTTTTTCAACCTGAGCATATCGAAAAAAAATGCTGGAGTAATTTAACCCCAGCAGAAAAAATTTTCAAGTCTTTTTTTGAAATGCTTTCCATATTTATTGCCTTGATATAAGTCCAAGTTAAATTTTTAAGTCTTAAAGTAATATATTTTCCAAAATTAGCAAAAACTATTTTAATTCATTGGTTTTTCATTATCTAAAAATTGGAAAAGGAATTGGAGAAGAATTGTGTTGACAATTTTTCTTAATTTGTTATTTTTTTCACAAATTTTTTAAATGCTTTTTAAAATAGTTTTCACTTATGTTCAAGACGTATTTTCCAATAGCTTTGCTTTTGATTTTGGTTTTGGGGATGGCTTTTGTGATTGTTCTTTTATCGAGGTTTTTAGGAAGAAGAATTCCTTCAAAGGATAAACTTTCAACTTATGAATGTGGGATCGAACCAACAGGGGATGCCCGAGGTAGATTTCCTGTTAAATTTTTCCTGATCGCCATTCTTTTCATCATCTTCGATATTGAGATTGTATTTTTATATCCCTGGGCAGTGGTTTTTAAAAAATTAAAAGTTTTTGGTTTAATTGAGATGGGTATTTTTCTTTTTATCCTTTTAATAGGATATTTTTATATCGTTAAAAAGGGAGCATTGAGATGGGAATAGAGGAATATCTTAAACGGGGAATACTTTTTACCAATTTGGAGAAGATGGTTAACTGGTCTCGGAAGTCCTCTATGTGGCCTTTACTTTTTGGATTAGCCTGTTGTGCGGTGGAGATGATGTGCACATTTGCCTCGAGGTTTGATTTAGCAAGGTTCGGGATGGAAGTTTACCGCGCTTCTCCTCGTCAGGCTGATCTGATGATTGTTTCTGGAAGGGTTTCGACTAAGATGGCACCTGTTTTAAGAAAGCTTTACGACCAGATGCCTGAGCCAAAATGGGTTATCGCTATGGGCGCCTGTGCCTCTTCTGGAGGGGTTTTTAATAATTATGCTGTGGTGCAAGGGGTGGATAAAATAGTCCCGGTTGACATCTATATTCCCGGATGTCCTCCCCGACCTGAACAGCTAATTGAGGGAATTATGAAATTACACCAGAAGGTGATGAAAGAATCTTTGGTAAAAAAATAAAGGAGTGTGCGAAGTCTTTTGACCTTCGGCATCTTGATGATAAAGCTTTAACTTTACCAATTGAACAAACTTAAAAGTTTACAACCCAAAATTGCCCATGGATAGCGTCACTTTAAAAAAACTTAAAGAAAAATTCTCGGATTTGATACTGGAGGTAATTGAGTTTCGAGGTGAGCTCACATTTATAATAAAAAAAGAGGATTTGATTAAGGTCTGTCAATTCCTGAAATCCGACCCAGAACTAAAATATAATTTTCTCTCAGATGTTTGTGGGGTAGATTTTCCTCAAAAAGAGAAAAGGTTTGAAGTTGTTTATAATTTATATTCTGTTCCCAACAGATGGAGGGTCAGGCTCAAAGTTAGGGTAAGGGAGGGTGAATCTGTTCCCTCAGCAACCTCTGTTTGGAGCGCTGCTAATTGGATGGAGAGGGAGGTTTATGATATGTTCGGGGTCAAATTCGACAATCATCCGGACTTAAGAAGGATACTTATGCCCGATGACTGGATAGGTCACCCTTTGAGAAAGGATTTTCCCCTGACTAAAGAGGAGATAACCTTCGGTTATAACAAGGATGAAAAACCTGAGATTTTGGAGTAGATGAAAACAAAACAATATGAAATTGAGCCAATCTCAGAGGATACCTTAATTGTAAATATGGGTCCTCAACACCCTGCTACACACGGAGTTTTAAGGGTCGTTGTGGAATTAGATGGTGAGACTGTGGTTAAGGCTACTCCGGTTATAGGGTATCTGCATACCGGTATCGAAAAAACCATGGAAAGCAAAACCTATTCTCAGGTGATTCCTTTGACCGACAGGATGGATTATGTTGCAAATCTATCCAACAATTTAGGATATTGTCTGGCAGTGGAGAAACTCTTAGATATTGAGTCTCCTCCTAAAGCTCAATTCGTGAGAGTATTATTAACTGAGCTAACCAGAATAGCAAGCCATTTGGTCTGGGTAGGTTCACACGCTCATGATATCGGTGTGGCAACTATGTTTTTATATGCTTTTAGGGAAAGGGAGCTCCTTTTAGATTTATTTGAGCTGGTCTCCGGACAGAGGATGATGACCTCCTATTTCAGGATAGGAGGTTTGGCAAAAGATATTCCAGATGGTTTTGATTCAAAAGTAAAAGAGATTTCGAGAGTTTTTCCTGAAAAAATCGACGATTATGAGTCCCTTTTAACTAAAAACAGGATATGGCTTATGAGGACAAAAGGTGTGGGAGTGATCTCAAAGGAGGATGCTTTAGATTGTGGCTTATCAGGACCTATTTTGAGAGGTTGCGGAGTGAGATGGGATTTGAGAAAATCAAATCCATATTCTGGTTATGAAAGATTTGAATTCGATGTCCCAACAGGGACAAGTGGAGACATTTTCGACCGGTATTTGGTGAGAGTTAATGAGATGAGGCAGAGTTTAAGAATTGTCAAGCAGGCTCTGGAAGGAATCCCGGAAGGAGATTTCATAGCAAGAGTTCCCGGAGTAACCTTGCCTCCAAAAGAGGAGGTCTTCGAGAGTATGGAGGCTTTGATCTTTCATTTCAAGACTATCGTAGATGGTTTCTGTGCACCAAGAGGAGAGGTTTACCATTCGATTGAATCGCCAAAAGGTGAATTAGGCTTTTATATAGTTTCAGATGGGACACCCAAGCCCTATCGGGTGAAGGTGAGACCTCCGTGTTTTGTTAATTTAAGTGCTTTAAATAAGTTAGTTTCTGGAAGGCTTCTTGCTGATATGGTTGCAACGATCGGGAGTATTGATATTGTCTTAGGAGAGATTGATAGGTGAGAAAACGGTAAACGGTAAACAGTAGACAGAAAACAGTAAACGGAAAACAGTAAACGGTAAACAGTAAGCAGAAAACTGTAAACGGAAAACGGTAAACAGTAAACAGAAATAAATAATGATTTCGAAAAAGATAAAAGGTCGGATCGTTGAATTGAAGGAAAAGTTTCCACAGAGGAAATCTGCTATTTTACCAGCTCTGCATTTGGTTTTAAAGGAGAAAAATTATGTGGAAAAAGAAAGCCTAAAAGAGATTGCCGGGCTTTTGGAATTGCCACCAATTGAGGTTTTCGAGACTGCATCATTTTACACAATGTTTCCTCAAAAAAAAGTTGGCAAATATCATATTCAAGTTTGCACTAATTTGTCTTGTTCTCTTCTTGGAGCAGAGGAATTAGTCAAATATCTTGAAGAAAAGTTGAAGATAAAGGTAGGAGAGACCACACCTAACGGGATGTTCACTTTAAGCACAGTTGAATGTTTAGGCTCCTGCGGAACCGCACCTATGATGCAGATTAATGAAGATTATTATGAGAACTTAACAAAAGAAAAAGTAGACAGAATACTTGATGATCTGTTAAAAAAACAAATCTAACTATAGAGACGGTTCAAAATACCTGTCCCTGCTATAATCAAATATGGAGAAGATATTATTTAAACACATCGATTTTCCTGAGCAATACAAAATCGATGTTTATATAAAAAATGGCGGTTATATTGCTCTATCTAAAGCATTAAAAGAATTTACTCCGGATGATTTAATTGAGATGGTCAAAAAATCCAATCTGAGGGGAAGAGGAGGAGCTGGATTTCCCACCGGGGTTAAATGGGGATTTGTGCCCAAGGATTCTCCAAAGGCAAAATATCTAATCTGCAATGCAGATGAGGGGGAGCCCGGGACTTTTAAGGATAGGTGGCTTTTAGAAAAAGACCCTCATCAACTTTTGGAAGGTATTATTATCTCAAGCTACGCCACAGGAGCACATCTTTGTTTTATCTATATTCGAGGAGAGTTTTCCTTTGGAGCAAAAAGACTTAAAGGTGCGATTGAAGAGGCTTACCAAAAGGGATTTTTAGGTAAAAATATATTGGGCACCGGTTTTGATCTGGATATAATCTTATATCGAGGTGGTGGGGCTTATATCTGCGGAGAGGAGACATCCTTAATGAACTCGATCCAGGGAGAAAGAGGTCTAACCAGGCTGAAGCCTCCTTTTCCTACTTCTGCGGGTGTTTATGAGTGTCCCACTGTAATAAACAATGTGGAGACATTATCCAATATCCCACATATCGTTTTGAATGGTCCGGAATGGTTTTCCAGCATTGGAACACCGACATCTCCAGGACCCAAGATATATTCTGTTTCAGGGCATGTTAAAAAACCCGGAAATTATGAGCTTCCCATGGGAACTACTTTAAAAGAGATCATTTATGAGCATGCTGGCGGAATAAAAGATAACAAAAATTTGAAAGCGGTCATCCCGGGTGGAATATCAACCCCGGTTCTGACCCCGGATAAGCTCTTTGCTAAGATGGATTTTGACTCGATGTGCGATGTGGGGTCGATGTTGGGAAGTGGTGCGGTGATTGTGATGGATGAGACAACCTGCATGGTGAAATCAGCACAGAGGATGGTTAAATTTTTTGAACATGAATCCTGTGGAAAGTGCACTCCTTGTAGAGAGGGAACCTATTGGCTTTCGAGAATACTCGAAAGGATTGAAAATGGAGGTGGAGAAGAAGGGGATATCCAACTTCTTCTGGATATCTGTGATAATATCTGTGGAAAAACTTTATGCCCTATGGGTGATGGTGCAATTATTCCGGTTTTAAGCACTATCGAAAACTTCAGAGAGGAATACGAGTACCATATCAAAAACAAAAAATGCATGGTAACTCCTGTGAGAAGGTTTGATTAAAAGATGAAGATAACAATTGATAACAAAGAAGTTGAGGTAGACCCTGGCACTACCATATTAGAGACGGCAAAAAAAGCAGGGATTGAAATCCCTACTTTTTGCTGGCATGAGAAGTTGGATGTTTATGGAGGATGCAGGCTGTGTCTGGTAGAAGTTGACGATCTGCCCAAATTACAGCTTGCCTGCGCAACCTATGTTTGCGATGGTATGAGGGTGAAGACCAATTCACCTAAGGTGATTAAGGCAAGAAAAGGGAATTTGGAGTTTTTGTTGATAAATCATCCCTTGGATTGCCCCACCTGTGATAAGGCTGGTGAATGTGAGCTTCAGGATTACGTTTTCAAATATGGCTCGGATAAAAAAAGATTTAAAGAGAAAAAGAGAAGATTTATAGTTGATAGGTCCCAGACATTTGATGATTTAAAAATTGGTCCCCAGATAATAAGGAATCAGAATCGATGCATTATTTGTGCGAGGTGTATAAGGTTTATAAAAGATATTGCAGGAGAAGATGAACTTGGAGATTTTAACAAGGGATACAGATCTGAGATAAATTCTTTGCCTGAAATACCCATTGCCAATCAATATGCAGGGAATGTTGTTGAGCTCTGCCCGGTTGGAGCTTTAACCTCAAAAGCTTTCAGATACAAGATCAGGGTCTGGCTTACTAAAAAAATTGAGAGTGTCTGTCCTTTTTGCGGTGATGGATGTAATCTTTTCTTGTGGGTTAAGGATAATAGGATTTACAGAGTTACATCGAGAAGAAATGATAAAATAGATGAAGGTTTTTTGTGCGATAGGGGGAGATTCGGATATGATTTTGTCAATCATCCGGATAGGTTGAAAACTCCCTTGTTAAAAGAAAACAATGATTTTATCCCAGTTAGCTGGGAGGAGGCATTTGAGACAATAGCAAAGAGATTTGAGAAGATAAAAAAAGATTATGGACCAGATTTTTTAGCTGGTGTAGGCTCACCTAAATTAGCCAATGAGGATAATTATATTTTCCAGAAGTTTTTCAGAACTGTTATTGGAACAAATAATATTGACCATCGAGTGAATATTAAAAATCCCTTGCCCGGCTCTGATTTTAAAGATTATAAGAATTTCTTTGGAATGAGCGACTCGATTGAGGATTTGGAGAACTCTGATTTGATTTTCATCTTAGGTTGCGATATGAATTTGGAACATCCAATAATCGCTTTAAGAATCAGAAAAACACAGAGAAAAAATGGCACTTTTGTTATTTTAGCGAATCCAAAAAGGACTAAACTGAAAAATATTGCTACCTATGAGCTTTTGTATAAATATGGAACTGAGGTGGCTTTTTTAAACGGGATTTTGAATCAGATAATTGATGAAAAGCTTTATAGAATAGAAGAAAATAAAATAAGAGAATTGAAAGATTGGGTCAAAGAATATGATTTGGATAAAGTGAGTGATATTACTGGAGTACCTGCTGAGAAGATAAAAACAGTGGCTAAATTTATTTCTCAAAAAGAAAGAGTGATTTTCCTTCTTGGCAGGGAGATAATTCTGCATCATCAAACTCAGGATGTTGTTGATTCGGTAAATAATTTAATTCTTCTTTTAGGGAATGGGAGAAAAGGCAGTTTGAATCTTTTATGGGAATATAATAATTCTTGCGGAGCTTTAGATATAGGAATTTTGCCTGATAGACTCCCTGGTTATTTGCCTGTAAATGATTTGGAATCCAAAAAAAGATTTGAAAATTTCTGGAAAGAAAAATTGTCTGAAAAGCCTGGCAAAAGTTTTAATAAGATGCTTGAAGCTATACTTCAGGGCAGTTTAAAAGCTATGTATATAATGGGTTCTGACCCTGTAAGAGAGTTTCCTGATAGGAATTTTGGCTTGAAAGCTTTGAAGAAACTCGATTTTTTAGTGGTTCAGGATATTTTCTTAACTGAAACCGCTAAAATAGCAGATGTAGTCCTACCAGGTGCATCTTTTGCTGAAAAGGATGGGACTTTTACCAACTGTGAAAGAAGGGTTCAAAAGTTAAAAAGAGGATTTAAGCCTCTTTATGACTCAAAAGCTGATTGGGAGATAATCTGTGAATTAGCGAATTATTGGGGATCCGATTTCGATTACCCTCAGGCAAAAGATATAACTTCTGAGATAGCGGAAGTCGTTCCAATTTACTCAGGCTTCAAGTGCGAACAAATAGATGAAAATAGAAAACGATTAGATTTGAGTTTTGAGAAAGAGAAAGTGAGATTTAAAAGAGCAGATTATAAAAAAATACCGGATGATAAGGAGTATCCGTTTGTTTTGATAACTGGAAATACTTATTATCATTTTGGAACATTGACTCAAAAAGGAGAAAACTTAAATTCGATCGTTTCTGAAGGATTCTGTGAAATCAACCCTGAGGATGCAAAAAATCTCGATATTTTTGATGGAGATTTAATTAAATTGGAGTCTTTATCCGGAAAAATTGAGATTAAGGCAAAGCTTAAGGGAAATATTCAAAAGGGGACGGTTTTTGTTCCCATAAACTTCGAAAAGATAAGATATAATCTTCTAATGGATAAGGATAAGTTAGTTGATAGAGTTAGAATAAGAAAATCATGAATGATAGAGCTGGACATTTAGTCCAACTTTTAAGCGGAGCTAAAAGCTCTGCCTATCAAAGGTTGAACATATAGAGAGTATCTTGATTTTATGCTGACTGTTGTAATCATAGCTTTGATCAAAGTGGCTGTGGTTCTTGTCGTTTTGCTTTTGATGATAGCCTATCTCACCTGGCTTGAGAGAAAGCTTTTAGCTCATTTTCAGGTGCGGTTAGGTCCAATGAGAGTGGGACCTCATGGGCTTTTGCAACCTATTGCAGATGGACTGAAGCTTTTATTCAAGGAGGATGTTACACCATCTGGTGTTAACAAAGTGATCTACACTTTAGCTCCGATCCTCTCATTTGTTCCAGCTTTTATGGTTTTCGCTGTTATTCCGTTTGGAGATAAAATATTCCTTTTCGGACGCTCCATCGATTTAGTTATATCAGATTTCAATATGGGTATTTTATACATCTTTGCTGTTGCCTCCTTAGGGGTGTATGGCATAGTTTTAGCTGGATGGTCTTCGAACAATAAATACTCTCTTTTAGGTGGACTTCGCTCCTCTGCGCAGATGGTAAGCTATGAGGTTTCTTTGGGTCTATCTGTAATTGGGGTTTTGATGTTATCTGAGAGTTTAAGCCTTGTGGATATAGTAAGATCACAGGACACAATCTTCAACTGGTATATCTTTCGTCAGCCCTTAGGTTTTATAATCTTTTTAATCTGCGCCATAGCAGAGACCAATCGTTTGCCCTTCGACCTTCCAGAGGCGGATAATGAGCTGGTAGCTGGATATTATACTGAGTATTCGAGCATGAAGTTCGCAATGTTTTACTTAGGTGAGTATGCTAATATGATCAATGCCTCAGCTATTGCCACCACCCTGTTTTTAGGAGGATGGCAGGGACCCTGGTTACCACCGGTGGTATGGTTTTTCTTGAAACTTTTTACTTTTCTTTTCCTTTTCATCTGGTTAAGAGCAACCTTACCCAGATTTCGATATGACCAGCTGATGAGATTCGGCTG
The DNA here is from genome assembly GCA_030615745.1 of Candidatus Zixiibacteriota bacterium. Lineage (GTDB taxonomy): Bacteria > Zixibacteria > MSB-5A5 > MSB-5A5 > SM23-73-2 > SM23-73-2. The sequence goes on from JAUWYR010000001.1 coordinate 92,133, forward strand.
GGGTATTTTATTGCCTTTAGCCCTTTTAAATATTTTCATCACCGGAATTGTCATGGTCTGGTGATTCGAAGAATGTTTCGCATATGTTTAGATATTTAAACACAATATTTGCCATACCCAAAGGGTTGTGGGTCACTTTCAAACACCTGTTCAAAAAAACTGTTACCTTGAGGTATCCTGATGTTAAAAGAGAAACACCAGAAAGGTATCGGGGTCTTCACTATCTTTTAAGGGACGAGAATGGAAAAGAGAAGTGCGTTTGTTGTGGTCTGTGTGCATTAGCTTGTCCATCTGGATGTATATATATGGAGCCAGAAGAAAATGAAAGAGGAGAAAGATACGCAAAAGTTTATGAGATAAATGAATTAAGGTGCATTTTTTGTGGTTTTTGTGAGGAAGCCTGCCCGGTTGGCGCGATATTTTTAGGTAAAGAATATGAATTCTCAAAAGATAAAAGGGAGAAGTTTATCTATACCAAAGAGGATTTGTTAGTTCCCTTTCTACAAAATGTGAAAAAATAGGTAAAGAAACTTTATGCAGTTTTTTATTTTCTTAATAGTATCAATTATTTTGGTGGTTGCCTCAATTCTGGTGATTGTTCAAAGAAATCCTGTGGTCTCAGCTTTGTTTTTGATAGCAGCTTTGTGCGCCCAGGCAATTTTGTATTTGCTTTTAAATGCTACATTTTTGGCTGTTATCCAAATAATAGTTTATGCTGGTGCAATAATGGTTTTATTTTTGTTTGTGATAATGCTTTTGAATCTAAGAAAAGATGAGTTCGGTTTTGAGAAAAGAAAAGCTCAGAGGTTTTTCGGAATTTTGTTTGCAATTTTATTATTGGTGGAGTTAGGTGTGGTGATTAAAATTGGTTTGTCAAAAATACCGTCTACTGAATTTAGTTTGGACCCAGATTTTGGAGGCGTTCAGTCGATAGGAAAAGCGCTTTTTACCGATTACCTTCTTCCTTTTGAATTAACGTCTGTCCTTTTGCTGGTGGCGATGGTAGGAGCGATAGTTCTGGCGAAGAAAAAGTTATAACAGAATGCATAGCCTGTGATTTATGACTCCAAAAAGGAAAAACGTTTAACTTAAGCGAGAATATAAATTATGGTTCCTTTATCATATTATCTTTTTTTGAGCGGTTTGATTTTTTCCATAGGAGTTTTAGGCTTTCTTATCAGAAGAAATCTTTTGGTGATGTTTATGTGCATTGAGCTGATGTTAAACGGTGTAAATTTATTTTTAGTCACTTTTGCTAAAAAGTTCAGCTCTCTGGATGGTCAGATATTCGTTTTTTTGATTATGACTGTTGCTGCTGCTGAGGCAGCAGTTGGACTTGCTATTATTATCGCTTTTTTCAGAAATAAAAAATCAGCTAATGTGGATGACTTGAACTTGATGAAATGGTGAGGCGGTATTCAGTAGGCAGTATTCAGTAGGCAGAAAATGGTAAAATATTAGGGTAAATAAATATGATCGATTATTGTTGGTTGGTTCCATTTTTACCCCTTTTAGGTTTTTTACTTAATGGTCTTTTAGGAAAGAAGATAGGAAAAAAGTTAGCTGGGTGGGTTGGGTGTGGTAGTGTTTTTTTCTCATTCCTTGTTGCTTTAAAAATATTTTCTGAGCTTTTAAGTTATCCAGCCTCCGAGAGATTTTTCCAGAAAACTCTTTTCACCTGGGTTGTCTCAGGTAATTTCAATATAAATATAGGGTTTCAGATAGACCCTCTTTCGACTGTGATGATGCTGGTTGTCTCAGGTGTCGGATTTGTGATTCACCTCTATTCTGTCGGTTATATGGGAAAAGACCCGGGGTATTTTCGATACTTCTCATTTCTTAATCTTTTTGTTTTCTCGATGTTGACTCTGGTCATGGCTGATAATTTCCTTTTGCTCTATTTGGGATGGGAGGGGGTTGGGCTTTGTTCCTATCTTTTAATAGGGTTCTGGTATGAGAAAAGGTCTGCTGCTGATGCCGGTAAAAAAGCTTTTATTACCACGAGGATCGGAGATTTAGGATTCGCTCTGGGGATTATCCTTCTGTTCTGGACTTTTGGAAATCTTAATTATACCCAGGTCTTTTCTCAGGCACCTTCTGTCCTTTCTCACGGTGGCGCTTTAATAACTGCTATCACTTTGCTTTTGTTCTTGGGAGCAGTTGGAAAATCCGCACAGATTCCTTTATATGTATGGCTTCCAGATGCTATGGAAGGACCCTCACCTGTGTCAGCATTGATCCACGCTGCCACTATGGTCACAGCAGGCGTTTACGTGGTTGCGAGATGTCATGTTTTATATGAGCTGGCACCTCTGAGTATGGGAATAGTGGCGGTGATCGGTGCGGCGACCGCCATATATGCTGCCTCTATTGCTCTGGTGCAGAACGACATAAAAAGAATCTTGGCATACTCTACTATAAGTCAGTTAGGCTATATGTTCTTAGCCTGCGGAGTGGGCGCCTTTGCCTGTGGGATTTTCCATCTTTTCACCCATGCATTTTTCAAAGCATTGCTTTTCTTAGGAGCTGGTGCGGTTATGCACGCCCTTTCAGGTGAGCTCGATTTAAGAAAAATGGGTGATTTAAAAAAGTATCTTCCTGTTACCTTCTGGTGTTTTCTTGCCGGGGTTTTGGCTATCTCAGGAATACCCTTTTTCTCAGGATTTTTCTCCAAGGATGAGATTTTATGGAAAGCTTTTTCCTCTCCTCACGGAGGATTTTTGCTCTGGCTTATTGGATTTATAACCGCTGGAATGACCGCATTCTATATGTTCAGATTATTCTGCTCTATTTTTTTAGGAAAATCGAGGGTAGAGGAAGAAGTAAAGCCTCATATTCATGAGGCACCGAAGTCAATGACTATACCAATGATTGTGCTGGCAATACTCTCTGTTATTGGGGGATGGATCGGGATTCCACATGTTTTGGGCGGAAAAGAGCATTTCGGGAAATTTTTATCTGTGGTTTTTGAAAAAGGTCCAGAAACACATGGGATAATTCACTCTGCGAAAGCAGAGTCTCTTTTGATGATTCTTTCGGTGTTAGTTGTTTTAATCGGAATAGCTGTTGCTTATCTGTTTTACATTTCCAGACCCCAACTGCCTAAAAACTTAGCTGAGAAATATAAAGGTCCTTATAAAGTTCTTTTGAACAAATATTATGTGGATGAGTTTTATAATAAAGCCATAGTTGGTCCATTTATAAACTTAGCCTTGTGGTTCTGGAAATTTATTGATGTTGCGATAATCGATGGTTTTGCAAATGGGTCAGCATATATTTTGGGATGGATCAGCGGAGTTGCAAGAAAAGTCCAGACCGGCTATGTTAGAAACTATGCCTTGTCTTTGCTTTTAGGCGCTGTCGTGATTTTAGCCTATTTTGTTTTGAGATAGAAAAAAATGGATCAAAATATACTGACCATAATAACCTTTTTACCCTTAGCTGGTGCTTTTATTCTTCTTTTCATAAACAGGGTTTTTGCCAATACTATAAAGGCAGTTGCTTTTTTAGTATCCCTTTTAAATTTTTTGCTCTCCTTATACATCTATTTTAATTTCAATTCTAAAATTTCCGGGATGCAGTTTGAGATAAATCTTCCCTGGATAGAAAGCTTGGGAATAAGCTATCATCTGGGAATTGATGGGATAAGCTTGTTTTTGGTTTTGTTGACCACATTTTTAACCTCTATAGCTATCTTGTCCTCCTGGACTGCGATCAAGGAGAAAATAAAGGGGTATATGGTCTCGATGCTTTTTCTGGAGACCGGGATGATAGGGGTATTTGTCTCTTTAGACTTGGTTTTGTTCTATTTTTTCTGGGAGGCAATGCTTGTTCCTATGTATTTTCTCATCGGGATATGGGGAGGTCCCAGAAAAATTTACGCTACAATTAAATTTGTTCTGTTCACCATGTTCGGAAGCTTGCTGATGCTGGTTGCTATCCTGGTATTGTATTTCATCAACTACAATAACACAGGATTTTACACCTTCGATTTGCTTCAGATTCTGAAAACCCCTGTTCCCCTGGGAGCTCAATTCTGGCTGTTTTTAGCTTTTGCATTAGCCTTTGCCATAAAAGTTCCACTTTTTCCTTTTCACACCTGGTTGCCCGATGCTCATGTTGAGGCTCCCACAGCTGGCAGTGTGCTTCTGGCTGGAGTCTTGTTAAAGATGGGGACTTACGGTTTTTTGAGATTCTGTTTACCACTTTTCCCAAATACATTCTATGATTTTGTTCCGCTGTTTTCAATTTTAGCAATAATAGGTATAATCTACGGCGCTATGGTTGCGATGATACAAAAGGATGTGAAAAGCCTGGTTGCATATTCATCTGTAAGCCATCTCGGATTTGTTATGTTGGGCATTTTTGCACTTAACGTCCAATCGGTTGAAGGTGGAATATTGCAGATGGTAAATCACGGACTTTCAACTGGAGCGCTCTTTTTACTCGTGGGAATGATATATGAGAGAAGACACACCCGAATGATCTCAGATTTCGGTGGATTGGCAAAGCAGATTCCAAAATTTTCTGCCTTTTTCATGATAGTTCTCCTTTCCTCCATCGGTCTTCCAGGGACCAATGGTTTTGTTGGGGAGTTTCTTATTATATTGGGAACTTTCAAATCTAATATTCTCTATGCGGTCTTAGGTATTACCGGGGTGGTTCTGGCTGCAATCTATATGCTCTGGATGTATCAGAGGATGATGTTCGGAAAGTTGGACAAGCCTGAGAATAAAAAGCTTTTAGATTTGAATCTAAGAGAAAAGGTAGTATTAGTACCCATAATCCTTTTAATCTTCTGGATAGGGATTTATCCCAAGCCCTTTTTAAGCAGAATGGAGCCCTCAGTTGAGTTGGTCTTGAAGCAGGCAAAGGCAAAATATGAACTTACAAATAAAAATAAGATTTTAGATGAAAAGTTCTGTATCCAAAATAAACCACATAAAAAAATAATCGATGAAATTTATATAAAGGATTTTTAAATATTAAAACCAAAGTAATTATAAACTTATGAGTTGGCTTACACCTGATATAAACTTTAAGATTATATCCCCCGAGTTAATTATTTTAATAGTTGCTCTTCTGGTTCTGATTTTAGAACCTCTTTTAAAAGGGAGGTCAAAAAATATCCTGCCTCACATAAGCTGGATCGGGGTTGCTTTAGCTTTGGTAAGTGTCATTACTCTATGGAACAGAGAAGAACTTGGTTTCAACCAGATGTTCATATTGGATAACTTTTCCTGCTTTTTTAAGATCATATTCCTCTCAGGAACATTACTGGTGATTTTGTCCTCTATCTCTTACTTAAAGGAAGAAAAGATTTTTCATGGCGAATACTTCAGCCTGATTTTGTTTGCCACTTTTGGAATGATGCTTATGGCATCGAGTCTGAATCTGATCGTTATTTTCTTAGGACTTGAGATAATGTCATTGTGCCTGTATATACTTGCGGGTTTCAGAAGATATGACTTGAAATCCAACGAGTCCTCGATGAAATATTTTCTTATCGGAGCTTTTGCCTCAGGGTTTTTGTTATATGGGATTGCCATGCTCTATGGTGCTACCAATTCCACCAATTTAAAAGAGATTTTGATTTTTACCCAGGGATTTGAAAATCCTCTTTTCCTTTTTATAGGGTTAGGATTGATTTTAGTAGGATTGGGCTTTAAGATCGCCTCTTTTCCATTTCATATGTGGGTTCCTGATGTTTATGAGGGGGCTCCAACTCCGATAACAGCATTCATCTCCTCTGGCCCAAAGGCTGCTGGGTTTTCAGCTTTGTTAAGGATTTTGCTTTTTGCTTTTGGTAGCTTACATATCGATTGGTCTTTTGTTTTGTGGATTTTGGCTGTTTTGACTATGAGCTTTGGAAATGTGATAGCCCTCTCACAGACGAATATAAAAAGGCTTTTAGCTTATTCCTCAATAGCACATGCCGGATATGTTCTGGTCGCTTTAGTTGCAGGCGGTGATTCCGGGATCTCTTCTGCGATGTTTTATCTTTTAGCCTATACATTTATGAACATCGGAGCCTTTATCATCATCATTTTTCTTGGTGAGAAAAAAGTTAACTTAGATGATTATTCAGGTTTAGTAACAAAATATCCTATTTTGGGAATTACTTTGGCGCTTTTTATGTTCTCTTTAGCCGGGTTTCCTCCCACCTCAGGGTTTATGGCGAAATTCTATGTTTTCTCCTCTGCTATAAAATCCGGATATACCGGTCTTGCTATAATAGGGGTTCTGAACAGTTTTGTCTCGGTGTATTACTATTTGAGAGTTGTGGTGATAATGTTCATGCGAGCTCCAGTTGATGAAGTTCAAAAAGTTCCGATTCCTTTCTTTTTAGGATTAGCTTTACTTTTTTCAGTATGGGGAACTTTGCACTTAGGGATTTTACCCCAGAGTTTTTTGACTTTGGCTCAAAATTCTATCTTTTCACCCTTTTAGTCTTCAGAGTTACCCTTTGATGTCGATAAAAATAAAATAATAAAAGAAAAGACGTTTTGTAAGGGGTTAAAATGTTGAGTAATTTTACTATATTACGTTCAACGAACAACTTCGCAAATGGAATTTTTTCTAAAAAACTAACCACTATCAAAATAAAAAAGAAAAGTTGTTGACTTTAATTCAAAAGTTTTTTAATTGAGTTTTAAAATTAACTTCTAAAGGAGAATTCGATGGAGATAACGGTTAAAACAAAAGCTTTAGAGGAAGTAGAGGATGAGGCTTTATGCTTTTTCCTTTCAGAGGGGGAAAAACCTCAAGGGAAAAGAGCAAAAAAATTAGATTCTATTCTTTCTAAGGCTTTGTCTTTTTTGTTTAGCTCGGGCGATTTTGTTGGGAAGCTTAATCAAACAGCGGTTTTATATCCTGA
>JAUWYR010000007.1 GCA_030615745.1 Candidatus Zixiibacteriota bacterium
GATCAAGAGATAAGTTGGACCCCCTCGGTATGGAAAAGATACAAAAGGAGGCAGAAGACATTGAACCGAGTTATTCTTGAGGGCTTTTTGTTAGGGCATTCTACCCGTAGGACTACCCGTATATTCAAGCGAGTATTTAAGAGTTTGATCTCTGCGCAAACGGTTTTTAACCTGGTTAATCCATCCAATCGTTTTGCTATCCTCCCTGGCCGGGCAGGCAAGGATGCGGGAGAGATATATGAGGCAGATACTTTAACCGAGCTACAAGCTGGGTTAAAAGTTTTTTGTCTTAAATGGAGAGCTAAAGAACCCAAAGCAGTTAAAAACTTTCTCTCCGGTTTTGAACTAACTTTAACCTACTCCGCATTTTGCGGGGAACCCTGGAGGACGTTGATAAAGACCACCAACCCTTTGGAACACTATTTAGAGGAACTCCAGAGAAGAATAAAATCGATTAGAAGATTTGCTAACCAGAAATCAGCAGAAAGGATCCTATATGGACTGATTTTCTACGTTCTCAATGCCTGCCCGGCCAGGGAACACCAACAGGATAGACCTAAACAAAAAAAATTTACACAAAATCCTTGATATGATCGATACTACCAGTTCAAATCAACTATTGACTTTTAAAAAAAATACCGTATAATATAATAAAGTTTTCGAGATTTTGATGTAATCAAGTTCGGAGGAGAAGATGAAAAAAAACCTTTTGATTTTAGTTGTTCTCTTTTTATTTCTGTTCTCTTTTAATTCCTTTGCGGGAAAAAAAGAAGAGGAAAAAATAAGCAAGGGTAAACCCACCACATATTTTTCAGAGACTGAATTTAACTTCGGAAGAATGCCACCAAAATCTGCGGTTAGCCATAGTTACTGGGTCAAAAACATAGGGACAGACACTCTAAGGATTATAAATGTGAGGCCTGGGTGAGGATGCACTAAAGCTCCTTTAAAGAAAAAGGAGCTTGCTGTCGGGGACAGCACTGAGATAGAGTTAATCCATCATGCTTCTACCAGGGGCCGAGTACACAAATCAGCTACAGTGACCACAAGTGACACCACCTTAGGTAATATCAGGATCTCTTATTCCGGGGAGATCGGGTCATTCTCTGACACATCTTTTCCGGTTAACGTTGATCCCCCCATTCTGGACTTCAGTTCAAAAAACCATAAGAAAAAGACTAAAGTAAAAACCGTGATTAAAAATATAAGCGACCAAACTCTGAAGCTGGAAGTGGTCGATTATCCGCACAATCTGTGTAAAATAGCCCTTAGAAAAAGACTGCTTAAGCCCAACCAGAAAACTGAGCTTTTAGTGAAGTTGAACCGAAGAATTACCCTTAATAAAATCGAGAAATCTGTTACTTTGGAATTAAACGACAAAAATCACACAAGATTCACCATTCCGATAAAAAAACAGCCTCCGAAACCACAAAAAAAACCGACTACTTTGAAAAAAGGATAAAAAAGAGGCGGAGATACTCCGCCTCTTATGTTTTTTATCCTAAAAATCTAAATTTTTCTCAATAACGGAACCAAACCTTCAGATACCTATCAGATGTGAATGGTGATTGCCAACTCAACCTAACTGACGTTATAATCTTAGCAAACTACTGTTTTGGGAAGCCTGTTGAAATCCACTGCGATTGCGGGCAAAATTAAAAAGGAGAAAAAATAGGAAAAGCTTGTCTCCGTCTTTTTGGGATAAATATCAATTTTCCCTGTTGTGGGGAAAGATTTTTGTTAGTTCGGGGTACCCTACCCCGAACTCTAAAAAATAGTCAAGGGTAAGGGTACCCTTGACCAACAACTAAAATCCATCCCTACGCTAAATTTACCTCCCTGTTGATAGCCAACTCCATCGGAGCTGGGAGCTCCTATTATTAATTGCTTCACTGGATCAAGGCTGAAAAACTCAAAAGGAAAAAATATAGCTTCAGCCTTGATAATTCACCTTAAGAAACTGATTTGCGATTTTTTTTCTTGATCCTTGAATCTTGCATCTTGACTCTTGCCCCTTGTTTTTTGACCCTTGCATCTTGCCCCTTGACTCTTGCCCCTTGACCCTGAATTATTCCGGCAAATTTATCACCACCATCTTAATATCGGTCATCTCCTCGATCGCATATTTTAACCCCTCCCTACCAATTCCACTCTCCTTCACCCCACCATAGGGCATCTGGTCAGCTCGATAAGTGGGAATGTCATTTATTATCACTCCGCCAACCTTTATTCCCTTAACTGCCTCAAATGCTTTATTAATATCTTTGGTGAAGATACCAGCCTGAAGACCATAGATAGAATCATCTGCCATCCTCACCGCATCTGAAAAATCATCAAAAGAAATAAGTGAAACAACCGGAGCAAAAATCTCTAATCTTACTACTTTCATCTCAGGTTTAACATCTGTCAATACCGTAGGATAATAGACAGAACCAACTCTTTCTCCACCTATAAGAATTTTAGCACCATCTTTTACCGCTTCTTCTACCCACTCCTCAGCTCTCATGGCTTCACCTTCTGTTATCATGGGTCCAATATCTGTATTTTCGTCTTGTGGATCCCCGATTTTTAAGTTTTTTGTCTTTTCTAAAAAATCTGAGGCGAACTTATCGAAAATATCCTTATGAACATATATCCTTTGAATAGAGATGCAAACCTGACCGGAATAGGCAAAGCTTCCAACCACACATCTTGAAATTGTTAAATTTAGAACACAACTCTTATCGATGATACAAGGTGAATTGTTTCCTAACTCAAGTGTAACTTTTTTTAGGCCTGATTTTTGTTTTATCTCTTTTCCAACAGGAGGGCTTCCAGTAAAAGTTATCATCTGAATTCTTTGGTCTGTGACCAGCCAGTTGCCGACTGTGCTGCCCGGTCCGACTATTATATTCAAGGCACCCTCTGAAAGCCCGGCTTCCAGAAGAAGCTCACCGAGTTTCAGCGCAGTCAGTGGAGTCAGTGTTGCAGGTTTCAAAACAACGGAGTTTCCACAGGCAATTGCTGGAGCGAGCTTATGGGCTACTAAATTCAAAGGGAAGTTGAAGGGTGAGATTGCGCCAATTACTCCTACAGGAAAACGCATAAAAAAACCAATCCTTTTTTCACCGCCTAAAGCAGCATCCATAGGAACAGTCTCGCCGTGGATCTGTTTAGCCTGCTCAGAGGCGAATTTAAAGGTTTGAACAGCTCTTTTAACTTCCGCAAGTGAGAACTTAACAGGTTTACCAGCCTCTTGAGCAATTATTTTTGTAAGGTTTTCCTGATTTTTCTCAATCAGAGATGAGGCTTTCTCCAATATCTCAGACCTTTTATAAGAAGGGAGTTTGGACAAAAGATGAAACCCATCCTGCGCACTTTCAATTGCTTTTTCATATAGCTTCCTATCAGTTAAAGGAACAGTCCCAATTTTCTGATTATTATATTTGTTCTTCACCTCGATTTTCCCCTCTCCATCCACCCACTTGCCACCGATAAGTAATTTATACTCCTCAGACATATACACCTCTTTCTGTAAATGTTTAATTTTTAAATATAATTTTGTAACGAAAAGAGTCAAACATTTTTTGCCTTGACTTATTTAAACTCTGAACTATTTTCTTTTGAATTCAAAGGAGAAAAAAATGCAAAAAAATGACTTGATAATAATAGGTGCTGGACCTGCAGGATATGTGGGAGCAATAAGGGCTTCACAGCTTAAAGCTAAAGTCACTTTAATAGAAAAAAATGAAGTGGGAGGTGTTTGTTTAAACGCTGGGTGTATTCCTACCAAAGTCCTGACCTCAACAGCTCATGCTCTATCCATTTCAAAAAGAGCTGGTCAGTTCGGATTAGATGCAGGTGATGTCTCTTTGAATCTTCCTCAGCTAATGAGACAAAAAGAGTTTGTTGTAAGGGGTCTGGTAAATGGGGTAAAGCATCTTCTAAGATCAAACAGGATAAACTTAATTTTTGGGACTGCTAAATTTTTAGATGAAAAAACAATTGAGGTCAAAAGAAAAGATAACGAAAAAGAGAAGGTAATAAGTGAAAAAATCCTTGTCGCAACAGGCTCTTCCCCAATTGAGCTTTCTATACCAGGAATTACTAAAAAAAGTGTGATGGGAAGCACTCAGGCTTTGAATATGAACCAGGTTCCAAAACACCTTTTAATCATAGGAGCCGGAACGATAGGTTGTGAATTCGCCTCTATATATCATACCTTCGGCTCAAAGGTATCGATCGTAGAGATTTTACCACAAATTTTACCTTTAGAGGATGAGGAGATCTCCTTGCATTTAAGAAGGCTGTGGGAAAAAGAAGGAATCGATATTTACACCAATTCAAAAGTCACAGAGATAAAACTGCTTGAACAAGATGAAAAGTTAGTAAAAGTCTTAACTCCTGAAAAAGAGATAGAGATCAAAGCAGATAAGGTTTTAGTATCAGTTGGGAGAAAGGCAAACATCGAAGGTCTGGGAATAGAGAAGATAGATTTGAGAATAGAGAATGGGAATATATTAGTAGACGAGACTTTGAGAACGAACATATCCAATATCTATGCGGCTGGAGATTGCATCGGTGGTTGGCTTTTAGCTCACCTCGCCTCGGTAGAGGCTGAGGTAGCAGTTGAAAATGCCTTAGGAGCAAACATTAAAATGGATTACACCGCAGTACCTCGATGCACATTTACCTATCCTGAAATAGGCTCAGTCGGATTAACCGAAAAAGAAGCTAAAGAATTGGGGATAAAAATAAAAAAAGGAAAGTTCCCTTTCCTTGCTAATGGAAAAGCATTAGCAGAAAACGAACCTTTTGGCTTTGTAAAAATAATAGCTGAAAAGGATTCAGGCAGGATTATCGGTGCGCACATCTTAGGATTTAGAGCATCAGATTTAATAGCAGAGCTATCCTTAGCTATAAAGCTCAAAGCTAAAACAAAAGATTTAATCGACACCATTCATGCTCATCCAACATTATCTGAAGCTGTAAGGGAAGCGACACTTAAGCTGGAGGGAAGGCCGATACATATCTTGTAAAAAGTATGCAGTAGGCAGTATACAGTATGCAGATAAGGTTGATCCTCTCAAGGCTAAAGTGTATTATCAAGTAGCATAGGTTACAAAGCTATCAACTGAGATAGGTAACAGATTTAATCATATTTTTTCCATAATAAATGTTAAAAAAGTTTGTAGACACGAATTCATTCGTGCAATTTTGTACAGATTCGCATGTGCGAAGCATCTTGACGAAATGTCCGAAGAACGCGTAGCAGAGCCTTTATGGCTCTGTGCGGAGGGATAAACCCTCCGCTACGCGGTTGTTCGTTCAACTATGGTTTTATTATCCCATGGCATGTCTACCTCTCCTGCCTTTGGTGGGATCAGATAACATGCCAAAAGTGTTACCCATGTTAGTTGATAATTCTGTTACCGATGTAGGTTGATAATACACTAAAGCCTTGAGTTACTTATCTAATTCACAGCTAAAACTAAAGTCGCACCTACGATTTTTTTAGCTCCATTATCTTTGAGAACTCTGGCGCATTCATCAAGAGTAGCTCCTGTGGTTATCACATCATCCACCAGAATAATCTTTTTATCTTTTATCATCTCAGGAAAAGATACTTTAAATGCGTCCTTAACATTCTTTCTCCTCTGTTCATCATTCAGTTTGGTTTGATCTTTAGTATTCTTTATCCTTTTTAATTCATTCTTCAAAAAAGGGATACCCAAATCTTTTGAAATGACCTCTCCCATGATTTCACTCTGATTGTATCCTCTTTCCCTTTTTCTTGCAGGATGCAAAGGAACTGGAATCAGAAAATCAAAGGAGGAAAATCTTTTGTCCTTTCTTATCTCTTCTCCCAATTTCTTGCTCAATTTCTTTCCTAAACTCACCTTTCCTTTGTATTTGAATTTATGGATAAGCACTTTGTAAAAATCATCAAATATCCCTAAGGACCTTACATATAAAAGATTTGAATCTGTTGAACAGAAAAGGCATCTGGACTTTTCATCAGAAAAAAAAGACTTGCAGTTTGGGCAAAAAGGGTCAGGAATTATCCCCAGACTATTCCAGCACCCCTCACACAAATCTTTCTCTTTTTCAGAAAGATATCTTCCACAGACAAGACAATGCGGTGGATAGACAAAATCCATAATGGAGTCTTTTAACTCTAAAAAATAATTTAAAAGTTCAGAAAAGTGGGGGTTCATCCTGCTCCCAAAAAGATTTTCTTTTTACCGATTAGACCTTTTGAGGTGATTTAAAGCCAAAAAAGAGGTTAAAAATAAAAATACCATCACCACCTGATTCACAGAGAAAGCTGTTTTTCCGATTCGTAAAAAAACCATGCTCTCCTCATAATATCTAAAAAAATCGACTACAAATCTGGCAACCGAATATAAAATTATCATAAGCCAGAAAGTGAAACCATCGAATTTTTTCTTTTTTTCAAAAAGAATCAAAATCAAAAAGATCGTCGCTCCGAAAAAAGACGAGATAAGTTGTGATGGATACAAAGGGGTATCTGGAAAGTAATATCCAGCTGGTGAATCGTAAGGGAAAACCAACCCAAGAAAAGATTCAGTTGGCTTGCCAAAACAACATCCGTTTAAATGGCAGCCGACTCTTGCTATAGCCAAACCCAAGGGAAAGGAGGGAGCCACAATATCAGCGACTTTCCAGATATTTATTCTTTTTAGATAAAGATATAAAATCCCAGAAAAAATTGCTAAAACAATTCCACCTGCCATTGAAAGACCAGCAATACCTATCTCACCAGTGGACTGAATAGGATTAATCATATCCAAAAGTCTACCCTCAAATTCATCCAGATGAAAAATAACATAGAAAAACCTTGAACCAAAAACAGATGATAAAAGGACAATCAGGAAAAGATCTAAAATATACTCTTTTTTGATCTCAGAGCCTTTGGTCCGAGTCAAGGAAAACAAAAGTCCTACTGCAAATGCTAAAGTTAACAAAACCCCATAGCTTGTTATAACAATAGGACCTATTTTAAAAAGAACAGGATGCATAGATCTGAGGGTAAAGAATTTTAAATAGATACGTTAATGAAAACTAAATTGTCAATTGGTGGATAGTTAATATTCATACCACTTCGATTGAATAGCCAATAAAAGACCCATCAAAACCCAAAAGGTAATCATAGAGGAACCCCCATAGCTCACAAAAGGCAAAGGAAGTCCAGTAACAGGGAGAATCCCCAAAGCCATTCCAATATTCACAACCATCTGAAAAGCAAAAATTGAACTGATACCAATTGCGACATAGCTTGCGAATGTGTTTCTTGCTTTGCGTGCAATCTGGACACCTTTAAATATTATAAAAGAAAAAAGGATTATCAAAATAATTGCTCCTAAAAATCCGAATTCCTCTCCTAAAACCGAGAAGACAAAATCGTTGTGTTGAGCAGGTAAAAAATCGAGTTTGGTCTGGGTTCCATGCAAAAAGCCTTTGCCAAAAAGTCCACCAGAGCCGATTGCTACCTTGGACTGGATCACCTGATACCCAGCTCCATAAGGGTCTACCCCCGGATCAAGAAAGACCAATATCCTGTTTCTCTGATATTGATGAAGATTGTTCCAGAACAGCTGAGCAATTGATCCAACAGCTAAATTTGTGAACAAACTCGCCATCGAGAACAAAAAGTTGGGTCGAAGATGATACAAAAGTAAAATCAAGAGAAGAAAAAAGATTGCCCAGATTAAGATGTGGGGATGTAAGGCACAAATTAGACTAAAAAGGGGAGCCACTATCAAAGCTAAGTACAGGATTGGCACACCTGACCAGAAAAGCATCACAAAAAATACAAAAAGAAAAACCAAAGAGGTTCCAAGGTCAGGCTGGCGAAGGACCAATAAAAAGGGGAATAAAACAAAAAAAAGAGCAATGCTTATCCAACTAAAGCTGTAAATCGACCTTTTCGAATAGGTCAAAAATCTGGCTAAAGCCAAAACAAAAGCAACCTTCAAAAGTTCAGATGGCTGAAAAGTGAAAGGTCCAAAACTAAACCATCGAGAAGAACCTACTATAAAAAGAGCTAAAAGTAAAGCTATCCCTATCTCATAATAAACATAAGAAAAGACGTCGTGAAATCTTAAAGGAATAAAAAACAAAATCCCTGCTATTATAATTCCAAAAAATATCCAAAAAATCTGTTTTAAATAAAAAGTCTGTTCAAAAGGAGAAGATGAGTTGTGTTTCGCACTATAGATTAAAAAAACACCTATGACGCAAAGAAGAAAAGCAGCAAAAAAAAGCAAAAGGTCTAAATCTTGATTTTTAATCTTCATCTCAATTCTTTTAAAAACCTCCCACTTTTTGCTCAGGGACTTTAACCATCACATCTTTTTTAGCTTTCTTATCGAAATATTTCTTGAAAATAATCTTTGCTATGGGTGCTGCCACCTCGCCACCGTGACCACCATTTTCTATAAGCACATAAACTAAAATCTCAGGGCCTTTAGCTGGAGCAAAGCCAACAAAGGATGCATGGGGCTTTCCATAAGGATTTTCAGTAGTCCCTGTCTTTCCGCCAACAACAACCTCCTTCATCTTGGCAGCTACACCTGTTCCTTTGGGATGATTTACCACTCCAACCAGAGCATCTTTTAAAAATCTTAGTGTTTTAGTTGAAAAAGGAAGTGTCAACAATAAATTTGGGTTATTGATTATCCTTTTGTCTTTTTCAATTAACTCTTTGAGTAGATGAGGATAGTAGACCTCACCGTTATTAACAAGACCACAAAAAAAACTTGCTAAACCGATCGGGGTTAAAACGATCTCCCCCTGTCCAATACTTAAATTGATCACCAAATTCTTAACCCAGTTACCCTCCCCATATTTTTTTTTGTAAAATTTGAGTGTTGGAATAAAACCCTTTTGCTCATAGGGCAAATCCACTTTCAGCACTCTATCCAAGCCACATTTTTTTGCGTATTCTGACCATTTCTCCAGACCCAATTTTAAGCCGAGTTGATAAAAGTAAACATCACAGGAAAAGACAATCGCTTCTTTAAGGTCTATTTTTCCATGACCCTCAGGCCTCCAGCAATGAAATGCTCTGTTCCCAAAGTAAAAAACCCCTTTGCAAGGTGAAAGAAAAGTATTTGGCTCAATTATTTTCTCCTCCAAGGCTGCTGCTGCAGTGAGAAGTTTCAGAGTGGAACCTGGAGGATAAAGCCCCTGAGTACATCTGTTGAGCAAAGGTCTTTTAGGATCGTTTATAAGCTCCTCCCACTTTTTTTCTGTCAAAACCCCACTGAACAGATTGGAATCAAAGCCGGGCTTGCTCACCATCGCCAATATCTCCCCTGTTTTTGGATCCATCGCAATCACACATCCACTGGAATAAGGTTCTAAAGCATCCTCGGCTGCGTTTTGTAAATCCAAATCAATGGTTAAAACTAAATCAGAACCCTTGACTGGTAAATCAGGTTTTTTTTCCTCAAGCTCACCTAAAATTTTTCCAACTGCGCTAACCTCAAAGTATTTAACTCCATTCTTACCCCTGAGGTCTTGGTCATATTTTTTCTCAATCCCCTCTATTCCAAAAAGTTCAGGGTCTTCTGTTTTAATAGAATCATTTATCTGAGCTGGTTTCTTTCCAACATAGCCCAATAAGTTTCCAGTCCAATCCCTTTTGGGATATTTTCTTTTCAACTCCGTCTCAAAAAACACTCCAGCTAAATCTTCGTTTTTCTCCTCGATTATGCATAAAGTGGCGAAGTCAACATCCCTTTTCAACTTTATTGCTTGGAACCTTTTAGGCCATCCAACCTCTAACTTTTTCTCTAAATAGGATTTCTCCAAACTTAAAATAGAAGAGAGTTTTAAGATGACCTCCCTTTGCTTTTCATCTTTCACCTGATAGGGAAAAACAGAGATTGTATAAGAGGGACCATTGGATACTAAGACCTTCCCTTCTCTATCATAGATAATTCCCCTTGGCGCAATCAGGGCAACTGGATGAATTCTGTTTCCCTCAGAGATACCTCTGTAATAAGAGCTTTTGATTATCTGAAGCTGGAATAATCGAAAAAAGATCACACTCATCAAAAATACTATTGTGTATATTAAAACTTTGCTTCTTATTTCCTTTGTATATTCTGAAAGCTTCATTTTTTAAGTCAATTTAATAGAAGTTCTTTTAGGCAGGATAAAAAGGATAAACCCCCACAAAGAAGTATATAAGCCGGATAAAAAAGAGCTATACCACAAAACCTCAAAAGTCTTTTGCAGATCAAAGCCAGTGGATAAAAGATAATAAAGGAGGTCGTTGAAAAGGACCGAAAGAAACAAGATGATAACTTTTGAAAAGATACTTTCCAAAAATAAAGTCTCTTTAAAATTTCCAACAGAAAATCCTATAAAACACTTTATTAACGCGCCCAGACCAAGAAAATGGGGGGTGAAAATATCCAAAATAAGCCCAACCCAAAAACCAAATAAAGCTCCATCTTTTGAACCTTTAAGAATAGCTAAATATACTATGACCAAAATGGGTAAATCAAATTTCACCCCATTTATTTTAAAAAGTTCCAAAAAGAAACTCTGATAAAGAACAATCAAAAAAAGGATTAGAGCCAAAAAAAGGATTTTCTGATAAATTAAATTTTTGCCTAAAGCCATATATTAATCTCTCTTTTCAGATTCAAGCACAAACAACTCCTCTAATTGGTTGAAGTCAACTCCTGATTTCACAAGAATCGATTTAAAAAATTCTCCTTCCTTTTCCCCTCCTACCTTTTTAACCTTTCCGATCTCGAGCCCGGCAGGAAATACCCCTCCCAGCCCAGAGGAGATGATTTTGTCATCCACCTTTACATCTTCTTCAAAAGGGACATTATCCAGTCTCAAAAGATTTCCTTCAGAGCCTCGAATGATCCCATGAACCCTGCTTCTCTGAGCCAATACAGCTACTCTGCAGTTAGGGTGAAGAAGAAGCTCCACCCAACAACTCCCTTTTTTTACCTCTGTTACTTTTCCAACAAGCCCTTTCATATTTATAACAGGCAGATTTTTTTTAACACCTTCTTTTTCTCCGATATCAAGCATCACAGTATAGCTTTTTCGATTAGGCTCCAAAGCCACAACCTCAGCCGGAATCACCTTAAATTCCGAATATTCCGATTTGGACTTAAATTGCAAAAGTTCTCTTAGGCGGAGATTTTCAAGACTCTCCTCCTTTGCCTTGAGGTTTTCAAGCTTTAGCTGGATCAAGGCTTCACTTAATCTCTTATTCTCTTGACTAACCTGATAGAGCTCCCTTAATTTAAAATTGAGTTGATAAAAAGGAGAATAAACGAAAGTGAATGTCAAATCAGAGATTTCCCTTTTATATGAATTTGGAAGAACTAAAAGGAGCAAGGAGAAAACCAGATAGGGCAAAAGAACCTGTTTTTTATTACCTCTTATTAAAAAAGATTTAATCCAGCTCATCCTATATAAAAGTGGTTTTTAAAAAATATTGGAGTGTAAACCTCAATGATTTTGTTTTTCAAAGACTTTACAGTAAAGCTAAAGCTTTATCATCAATCTCTTGATCCATATGGAGATGCCGAAGGTCAAGAGACTTCGCACACTCCAAAAGAAACCTTACAAGTTTGAATTTTTTTATATTTTTTAAAAACTTGATTCAATTTCCCTTAAAAGTATAGCTTTGGAGAAAATCTACTTTATGTAATCAATTGTTTGATCAAAGTTTTCGTTTTTCCTTGTTGTAATCCCGAACGATTTTGAAAGATAAAAAATCTTTTTTTATCATTCAACTAAATCGAGCATCTCTAAAAGCTCTCTCAAGCAGTTAAAAGACGCATTAAATGAATGTAATTCATCCTCCTATTATTCCTAAAAGTTCAGATAATGTTTTATAAAAACGTCTTTCAAAGATTTCTTGATCTATCCTTGTAAATTTCCATTTTTTGTCAGTCAAATCCGTGACGTCCTCACACACATCAGCTTTGTCGAAATTGTTGGTTCTGCATTCTATTACTACTTTTTCAACTTCTTCCATTGTTACCGGAGCGTTCAAAGGTCCCACGTGAACTGCTCTATCACCTTTTCTACCGTGCAAATATCTGAAACCAGTCAAAACCTGAGCCTGGTAGAGTTTTAGCATAAAGGCGAGGTATTCATCCTCTTTTTTCTGCCAGTAAACGGTTTCATAATTTCCAATGTTCCATAGCTCGAAAGGTCGGGCAGGCTTTCCGTAGTTCTTATTTTTCATCTTCAGACTCCCCTTTTAGCACTTCCTGAATTTTCACAACTAAGTCTGGAATTTTATTTTGAATTATATCCCATAAAATTTCATTGTCTACTCCAAAATATCCATGGATGACTATATCTCTCAAACCTACAATCTTCCTCCACTCAATCTTGGGATATTTTTGTCTTATTTCATCTGGTAGATTTTTAGTTGCTTCGCCAATTATCTCAAGGTTTCTAACCACTGCATCTATTAGCATCTGGTCTTTTGTAAATTCCTCAAATGATTTACCTCCGGTATAATCCAATATTCTATTGGCACAATCCCTGATATCAGTAATAAAGAGTTTATAATCTCTTTTAGGCATAAGTTACCTCTGATAAAATATTTTGCTTTATTTCATCCCTTATTGTTGTTTTGATCACCAAATCAATCTTTGAGTTTAATATTTCTTCAAGGAAAAATTTAAGCTCCATATAGTTATCAAATGTTTTATAGCCATCTTCAAACTCAACCAGGATATCTATATCACTTTCCTCTCTCTGCTCACCTCTAACATAAGACCCAAAAACACCTATTTCCCTAATCTTAAATTTCTCTTTAATATTGATACTATGAAGTCTTAAAATTTTAATTATCTCACTTATAGATTTTGCCTTCCTACCTCTCATTTTCCTTGCTCCTCATCCACTAAATCCTTCGAATTATGAATATCCAAAAGCCTTTTTCTTGTAACCTGAATGGCAAATTTGGATAGATCAGACCCTATCCATCTTCTTCCAAGTTTTTCCGCAACTGCTAAGGTTGTGCCTGAGCCACAGAAGAAGTCTGCAATAATGTCGCCGGGGTCAGAAGAAGCAAGGATAATGCGTTTCAAGAGGGCTTCGGGTTTTTGGGTTTGAAAATCCAAAATTTCACCGTGGATATAGCCTATAGTTGCTACATCAGTCCACCAATCTTCTGGTAATTTCCCTCTCTTATCCAATGCCATAAGATATTCGTCATCTTTTCGCCCTGTTAATGTAGTCCGTCCTGTTGCTAAGCTTGATTTTTTATAAGGCACTCTAAGTAAATCAATATTAAAAACATACTTCTCTGATTTAGTGTATCGAAATATTATATCGTGTTTATCAGGAAAATCTCTACTTTGTCGTGATGGTCCTGTATAACACCATACTATCTCATTTCTGCAATTTGTCCATCCAAACACCTCATCCATCATTACCTTAACATAATGACCCACATGCCAATCTAAATGCACATAAATAGAACCATTCTCAGCCAGAAGTTCCCTCATCAAAACCAATCGCTCATACATATACTTGAGATAGGAGGCAATCCCGCCGCTCCAGGTATCTTTGTAAGCCCTCTCTTCTATAATAGAAGGTTCTTTTTCTATTCTTTCATCCCCAAGTTTTGTTCTTACAGTAAAATCCGCTCCCGTGAAAAATGGAGGATCAATATAGATGAGATTAATCTTTCCAGCCCAACCCTGCTTTATCAATGACGACATAACAAATTTGTTGTCGCCCCAGATTAAAAGATTTTTCCAGTCCTTAGGATAGTTTTTAGGATATTCACTTTTGGGATAAAATTCCTTTCCAAGCTCTTCTTCATATTCTTTCATCCTCGGTTCATTTATGGACTCTATCGTTTGAAAAGGAAGATTGGGTTTTTCTACCGGGAATTTTTCACCCAGATCAATCCTATCCAATTTGTCAGCCCAGATAAGCTCTACAAATTTTTTATTATTCCTGTTCATATCGTAAGACCCTTTGCATTCCCCTCCCTTCAATTACCCTACTTCTAAACCAACTTTTTAATTTGCCTGTAGCCGATTACTTTATCATTCAACTGAATCTAAAATTTCTAAAAGCTCCTTGGGACTTTTTATCTTTAACAGCTTCTCTCTGTTCTCCTCGCTTTTCATAATATACGAAAGTCTTGCCATAACATTCAAATGGGAACCTATTGCATCCTCTGGAGCAGCTATAAGGAAAAAAAGGTGCACCAGCTTTTTATCCATGGCATCGAAATCAATCCCTTGGTCAGATCTTCCGAAAGAGATCACAATTCCTTTAACCGCCTTACTTTTTGCATGGGGAAAAGCAACACCATACCCCACTCCAGTGGTAACAAGTTTTTCCCTTTCCAAAACCGCTTTTAAAAGCTCATTTTTATCCTTTACCAATTTGGACTTCGATGCTAAATTCACAAGCTCTTCAATTACCGCATCTTTTTCTTTTGATTTCAACTCAAAAGATATCAGCCCCTCATCACAAAACCTGGATAATTTCATCTGATTTAACCTCCGTATTTTTCAAAACTTTTCAGCTTCATCAATAAGCAAAACTGGTATATCACCATCTATCCTGTACTTCAATCTGCAGTTATTGCACAAAAGCTTTTGTTCCTTTCTATCATACTCTAACTTTTTTTTACATTTAGGACAAGCTAAAAGTTCAAGTAATTCCGAATCGAGCATTTTTTCTCTTTTCGTTCGTTATATTTCCTCAATAAATTGCCCCATTTTCCTGAATTTCTCAATTCTTTTTTCAAGAAGTTGTTCTTTGGAAAGTCCTTTCAACTCCTTCAATGCAAATAGTATCTCCTCTTTTAAAATTTGAGCTTGCTTAAGGTAGTCTCTATGAGCCCCACCCAAAGGTTCTGGGATGATTTTATCGATCACTCCTATCTCCAGCAGGTGCGGTGCGGTGAGTTTTAAAGCCTCTGCTGCCTGAGGAGATTTAGAGACATCTCTCCACAAAATAGATGCGCACCCCTCTGGTGAGATCACCGAGTACCAGGAGTTCTCGAGCATAAAAATCTTATCACCAACTCCAATCCCCAAAGCGCCCCCACTTGCTCCCTCGCCCACAATATTTATTATAATAGGAACTGGAATACGAGACATCTCCTTCAGATTTTTTGCGATAGCTTCAGCCTGTCCCCTTTCCTCTGCCCCTATTCCTGGATAGGCTCCTGGGGTATCGATCAAGATAATTATAGCCTTATCAAACTTAGCAGAAAGCAACATCAAGCGCAATGCTTTACGGTATCCCTCAGGATGCATCATCCCGAAGTTGCGAAAAAGCTTTTGTTTTGTATCCTTTCCTTTCTCTTGACCAATAATCACAACAGGTTCCCCATCCAGCTTAGCAAAGCCTCCCACAACAGCTTTATCATCAGCAAAAGCTCTATCACCGTGAAGCTCAACAAAATCTGTGGTCATCAAATTTATATAATCTAAAGAATGGGGTCTTTGAGGATGGCGCGCTAACTGCACTCTCTGCCAAGGAGAAAGATTGGAATAGACATCTTTTTGAAGTTTTTTTAGCGTCTCCTCTAAAGCCTCTATCTCCCGAGAGATCTCAACATTCTTATCTTTCGCAAAATCCTTCATATCCTTTATTTTTCTCTCGAGCTCTATAACAGGTCGCTCGAAATCTAAGAATTGCCCATTCATATTCTATCTCTTGATCTTCGATCTCTTGATCTTCGATGAATCCTTAGGATTTTAATCAACGCAATTTATAAATGATAAACCCTAAACTCACAAAAATCAAGCGCACAATAATCCCAGAAAAGACCAAAAACTTTAAAAAAGAATTAGCACGAAAATGCTTACGATAAAAATAATACATACTCCGATGATGCTCCAACTGCATCTTGAGCCTATTTTGAGAGGTGCTTTTTCCTAAATAATGAACGAAGGTAACAAAAGGAAAATAAAACACTTTCCATCCCTTTTTTTTAGCCCGGTAGCACAAATCGACATCCTCAACGTACATAAAATAGTTTTCATCCAGAAGTCCAATTTTGTCCAACATCTCCTTTTTGGCTAAAAGACAGGAGCCTGAAACCCAATCGACCTCCGCAGGTCTAAAGTGATCCAGATCTTTCAATAAGTATCTTTTCGACAATGGATTCCCAGGAAAAAGGCGGTTCAATATCGAATGACTCGATGAGATCGAAGTAGAAAGGGAGGGAAAAGTCCTTGCTGAATACAATAACTTACCTTCTTTGTCTATCATCTTACATCCTAAAATCCCAACATTTTCGTTTTTCTCCATAAAAACACATGCTTTTTCAAATCCTTTTTCTGGAAACACTGTGTCGGGATTTAAAAGCAAAATATAATCCCCTTTAGCTTTTTTTATCCCCTGATTACAAGCTTTAGTAAAACCTAAGTTTTTCTGGTTAGAAAAAAGGCTCACCTCTGGGAATTTGTTTTTAACCATTTCGAAAGAATTATCTTTTGAGTGATTATCCACAACAAAAATCTCCGAAACAACATCTTCATAATCTTTTGATTTTAAAATCGATTCCAAACATCTTATAAGATATTCCCTAACATTGTAGCTAACAATTATAATAGAAAGCTTTTTTTTAACACTCATAATCTACCCAAAATGCTTAAAAGCCTGAGCTTCCAGACCATCCAAACAGCTTCCCGGACAATCTTTTTGGACATCTTGGATCTTCCTTCTCTTCTGTCCTCAAATACGATCGGGATCTCCTTAATTTTAAAACCCTTTTTCCAGGCTCTGAGACTCACCTCTATCTGAAAAGAGTAACCTTCGGATTTAACTTTATCCAAATCCACACTTTCTAGGACCTTCCTTCTAAAACACTTGAAACCTCCAGTGGCGTCTTTAACTGGCAACCCAGTCACCAAACGAGTATAGACATTAGCATAATAGGATAACAAAAGCCTGGACATAGGCCAGTTTATCACGTTAACTCCGGAGATATATCTTGATCCCAAGACCAGATCAGCTTCTTTTATCGCCTCCAAAAAAGATGGAATACATTTGGGATCATGGGAGAAATCAGCATCCATCTCGAATATATAGTCATATCCATTCTCTATTGCATATCTGAATCCGGCTTTATAAGCAGTGCCCAATCCAGATTTTTTCTCACGATGTATCACAAAAATTTTTGAGTTTTTTTCAGCCATCTTATCTGCTAACTCTCCGGTTCCATCAGGGGAGTTATCATCCACTATTAAAACATCAATCGATTGATCCTTATCTAAAATCTCAGGAACAATCCTTTCTATATTCTCACTTTCGTTGTAGGTTGGTATGATAACTAAGGTTTTCATCATCTCCCCCTTAGAATTTTCCGATACAAAGGCTTTTTTAAAAAGCTAAAAAACAATCCAAAAAATATGAAAAGGAGGCTGATACCACTAACCCTTTTCGCAATTTTGTAGGACGGTGAGTCGAAAATAAATTTTACTTGATGACTCCCTTTATCTAAAAATACCGCTCTGAAGGTGTAGTTAGCCCGGTAGATTTGAGTCTTTTTTCCATCCACATAAGCTTTCCAAGCAGGATAATAATTTTCGCTTAAGAAAAGGAAGCCATCCTGTTGCATTTCCACATCCACTTTAAAACTGTTTATTCTGTAGTCATACACCTTAGCTGGCATAGGTTGGTTTGATGAAATCTTCGTGGTATCGGGTGAGATATTTGCAGATGCATGGGCTAAGAAGATTTTCTGCCGAATGTCAAATTGCGGGTTTTTCAACTCTAAAAGGATTTTTTTTTCGTCTTTCTCCACCTCCCAAGAATATACCGGAAATGCCCTGGGAAGATAATTAAGATTCTGATACACATATATTCCTTCGGCTTCAAAAACCTGTTTGATCCAGGGAGTATTTAGCTGCGAAGGGCTAAGGAGGTATTTGACATTTAGCAGGTTCATGAAATTTGGATGGGTTAGATTGGGATTTTGTAGATGGCGCCCGACGAACTCATCATAGATGCGCAAATGATTGCCGTGCATAGCAGTAAGTGAGACCTCCTCAATCCCATACAGGGCCAAGTAGTTATCCGGGTAGCTTTTCGGAAGCATGAAAACCCGGAAAGGCTCCTCCTTCTGTCTCTCCTGGAGAAAATCGACCACCGAAGATTTTCGGTAGTATTGGTCGGGATCGACAACGATGATGAAACGGGAGTCAAAACGAAAAAGATCAACTAAAGCTATAACTGCTAAAGCTCCCACAAACAGACCTTCCTTTAAAGCTCCTTTTAAATGGAGATGTAAGACGCCGTACCCCAGCCATAGAAGAAAAGTGGAGATCCACAATCCACCGATGATCCTGGGAATATTTTGCTCTAAAGCGGCTTTTTTTGCCGGTTTAATTCCACTGTAAAGTATGGCAATCCAGCCATCGAAGAATGACTTGCCTAACAGACTTATCACAATTGCAAGACCGGAATAAGCTATCACAAAAATGAAAGCTATCTTAAGAAATTTATCTGCCTGCACTTTGTCATCTTTTAATTTAAAGTAGTTTTCTAAACCCAACATGGCGATGGTTACTGTGGAGAAACAGAACAGAAAATTTATCATGCTGGGTCCCCGGAAGTTTTGAACTCCGGGAACTAAATGATAGAAGATCCTAAAAAACGGAGTCGTCCCCCCCAGAGCGTAGATAAAGGCTAACCCACCTAACCCTATGAAAAACCAGATCAAGCGGCTGCGTCGATAAATGATGGTCACCATAGCCAAGAAAAAGGCAAGAAGTCCAATATACTCACTGTTCAGTTTGAAAGGATTCCGCCCCCAGTAGAAATTTCCCTGGGTGTGAACGTTGTCTCCACAAAATTCCGGAACGATCTCCGAAGCTAATTCCTCTAAATGCATAGACCAGGAGGTAGCATACTCATACCCACCCCTATCCTCTGTGTGCATGGTGCGCATAGAATGGGTCTTAAGATAAAGATAAGGAGAGAGCAGTTGAATCATGGAGATGGAGAGGCCCAGGATGATGGAAATCACAAAATATGCTATATACTTAAGTATCTTTCTATTCCCTTTTCGGTAAATGTTCCAAATCTGGAACAAAAAGAACAAGCCCAATCCCCAGCAGGCAAAATAGGCCATCTGCATATGGGCAGAAAGGATAAGCAGGGCGAAGGCCAAACTGAAAAGGAGAAAGTGAAACAGTCGCCCACTTTTGCAAGCCCGATTAAGGATCAAAAAAGCCAAAGGCGTAAGCGCCATGACAAACATCTTGCCGTCATGACCCGGGTAAACCAAAGAAACCAGGCAGGGGGAAAACATATAAAGCAACCCACCTAAGAAGGAGATCCCCTTTCTCAGGTTTAAACCCCTTAAAAAGTAAAACATGAATAGCCCCGCCAGAAAGACGTGAAGAACCAGCTTCAGGCTCATGACGTAGGTGACCGAAAGAAGAAGTTTTAAGATCGATGTGGGGTAGAATATGTCGCCATGCATGCCGTCCACAAAAGGCATCCCTCCATGAATATAAGGGTCCCAAAGAGGGATGGTGTGATAAGTCTCCCAGAAATTTTTATAGAAGGTATCCCAGAAGACCCTGGAACTCATGGCATCGGTGCCATAAAGCATCTGATCGGAGAACACAAAATCTCTGAATAGGATAATTGTCGAAACGAAAAGCAGTGCAATTATAAGAGTTGTCTGGAGACGAAGATGTTTTTTCCAGAATGACTTTGCCTTTCTTTTATTAACCTTTTTTTGATGTTTTCCCTTGGTCATTTATCCTTGCTTTCTTTTTTGGGCTACACATATATACCCTAAAGCAAAAATCTTTTCCTTATCAAAAACTTTATCTAACAAATAGCAAGGTTTCACGCAAAACCACTTATTAATGAAAAAGACAATCTTTTTTATTATCGGAATATGCCAGAACAAACAGACGAAAATTGTTGAGAACTGATGTCCTAAGAAGCTAAAAATCCCCCCTTGTAACGTAATCTCTAAAACTTCAAAACCTGCATTTTCTAATAGAGACCTGAGACCGTATTTTGTATATCTGAAAAAACCATTAGGTTCTTCGTGCAAGCGGGCAAGGTGCGGGACTGAAAGTATTAACATTCCACCTTTTTTTAATATTCTATTGATTTCCGCAATCGCCTGGAAGGGATTTTGCACGTGTTCTAAAACTTCAAAGCACACAGCAGAGTCATAACTATTATTACTTATCATATCCATATTCTGAATGTCACCCACAAAATTGACTTCCGCTACACGCCTCTCTATGTCAAAAGTATCATATTGAGTAACTTTATTCAGAATAAGCTCTTTGTATGGCATATCTCCGCAACCAATATCTATAAGTTTCCCGCAAGCGTATGCAAGAATAGCTGGCACTTTTACTTGGTAATCACCATAAGTCGCCGGTGAAAAGAACCTCCGTTGTTTAGCGTTTCTTAGTTCTTTATTCACCCTTAACCTATTCCTCTTCAATAGCTTTTCTTTGGTCATCTTTTCCTTAACTCAAAACCTATGTTTGTCTAATCTTACTAACCTGACATATAGAATCTTCAGTCTAAAGCCGAAATGATACAGCTAATCCCAAGATTTCCGCCGTTGTCATCCACAGGCGAGAAAGCAAAGCGATTAAGGTAGCTACCGGCAAGGGAAAATAGTTTGACAGATATATAACCAAAAGTCCCTCCCTCACCCCCAACCCTCCCGGAACAAAAACACTCAAGAAACCAACGATGTAGGAAAAGACAAAAGTCGAACCTATAAACGGTGCGAGGTTCCAGGAATAGGGGGTCAAAGATCTGATAAAAATGTTGAAAGCTACTCCGTAAACACACCAGCTCAGCATGAAAAACAAGGTAAAAGCCAGATTATGTCGAAAACTTAAATTGATCTTAAGTTGCTCCTTTTTCAAAATTTTTAAAAAAAAATTGAGTAATTTTTCTATCCAAGAAGGATGAAGTATAATAAGTAGGATCAAACCTAAAACGAGATAGAAGGGGGTAGGGAGATGACCAAACAATCTTTTCCCAGATAGTAAAACCACCAAGATCAATCCACCCACAATATTAAAGGCTTGATTTAGTATTGCTGAGGTGAAAGTAGCACTCTTGGGAATTCCCTCTTTCTCGCAAAGATAAACCATGCCCATTATAGACCAGACCTTTCCAGGAACATATTTTCCCATACTGGAATAAAACCAGATTTTAAATGCTTTTTTAAACCCTAAGGTATAGCCTAATCCAGAAAGGAGTTTCCTCCAAATCTGAATTAAAAAAACAAAATTAAATATAACTAACAAAATGGATACAGTCAATAGCTCGTATCGAAATTGCCACTGATATTGTGATACCAAACTCCAATTCTTATATATATATCTTATAAAGAAAAAAAGAATCGCTGCCACTATTATCATCTTGATATGATACCCTTTATTTTTAAACATGACTTATTAGGAAAATTATCTAAATAGATTCATAAATAGCTTTAAGCTTTTTGGAAATTGATCGGGGGGTGAAGTTTTCATGAACAAAGGTATAACCCTCCTCAGATACTTTCTTCCTTAGCACTTCATCCTCAAAATATCTCTTCAAAGCTTTGGCTAAGGCTTCTGGATCTTTCTCTGGAACCAAAAGACCTGTTTTCTCATGAAGAACAACATCTACGATTCCACCTGATTGGGTTCCTATCACCGGAGCTTTACATGACATTGCCTCCATCAAAACCATGCCTAAACCTTCAGCTTCCATCTTCCAATCAGTTACCGAGGGGAGAACAAACACCTGGCTTCTATTATAGAAAAAAATAAGATCTTTCTGCGGTATGTTGTGCAGGATTTCTATCACATTCTCCAGACCTAAATCCTTTATCATCCGCCTTATCTTTCCCTCCTCTGGTCCACTACCAATGATGGTAAGTTTAAAGTTGACATTCTCATTCTTCAATATACCGCAAGCCCCTATCAGATACTCATATCCTTTCCTTTCAATCAATCGTCCAATACTCAGAATGTGTCCCATTTCAGTCTGTTTGTCTTCCAGAGGATAGAATTTTTTGTCATCGAAAGGCATAGGAAACGTCCAAATCCTTTCCTTTGCTATTCCCAGCTGAGAAGAAAGCAAATCTTTCAGATAAGTGGAAATAGCTGTTACGGCCACAACCTTTTTGAAAATTAATCTTGCCATAGGCAAAGCCCAGCGAAATTTTCTCAAGATGAAAATATCTGATCCGTGGGTAGTCAGAATCAAAGATATGGGATTGGTTAGAGAAAGTAAATGCCCTACAACCCCTGCGGGTATCCACCAGTGACAGTGGAGAATTCGTATCTTTTCCTTTTTTATAATCTTTAAAGCATTAAAATAGAATGATAAAAGAAAAAACAAAAAGACAAATTTGCTGAAGAAACTACGAAACACCTGCTCATGCATATCACCTCGGTAAGCCAGAGTCTCAAACTGAGGGAGCTGGTAACGGAATCTATAAACCCTCAATCCATCTATAATCTCTTTAAGGGGCAAACCCTTCTGATGAGGAGCTAACACGTAGATCTCAAAATCATCTGCCAGCTCTTTCATCAAAGTGAAGATAAACTGACCCGCAGAATCCTCACGATAACGGATGAAATTATGAGTTAGAACCAAAACTTTCTTGGAGTGCATATTTTAAAAGTATAGCTTATCTGGTAATCTTATTGCTTAACTCCTCTATCTTCTCTCTTAGATTTACAATTGCCTCAGCTAAAAATCCTAAAGCGAAAAAAGAAGCCCCTAATGACATACATAAGATAACCAAATACAAAAGCGGTCTATACCCTGTGTGCATAATTATTCTCAAGTATAGGGCAATAATACCAATAAAAACCCCTAAGATAAAAAGTCCCAGACCTAAAGAACCGAAAAAAAGCAAAGGCTTTTTCATAAAGGATAGCTGAAATTTAACACTTAAAAGATCCAAAAAGCCTATTGGGATTCTCCAGAACCCGAATTTGGACTCTCCGTATTTCCTCGGATAAAGGGGAATTTTGACCTCCCCAATTTTAAACCCCAATTCATTTGCCATAACCACCATGTATCTATGCCAATCCTTTCTCAAAACCGGAATCTCTTTTATTATCTTTTTTTTGAAAGCTTTAACCGAGTTCAAATCGTGGATTTTTATTCTAAAAATCGATCTGGAGAGTGTGTTATAAACAAAAGAGACGAATCTTTTCATCCCATAATATCCCTGTTTCCATCCGCAGACCACATCATAGCCCTCATCTATTTTTTCAACAAGTTTTGGAATATCCTCAGGCATATATTGCAAATCAGCGGGCCAAAAAACAAAAATCTCACCTCTTGAATTTTCAAAACCGGTTAAAAGTGAATCTGTTACGCCTCGATTTGTCCGGTGTGATATCACCTTCAAAAAAGGATATTTTTCCTCACATCTTTTAGCCTCATCCAGGGTTTTGTCAGTTGAGCCATCATCCACTAAGATCACTTCACCTGAAAGCTTTGATCGCTCAAACATAAGAGAGAATTTTTCCATAAGGATGGGGATATTCTCCATCTCGTTATAAGCTGGAACAATGATAGAAACCTTTAAATTACCTGATTTTCCCATCATATCCATAAAAAGCCTTTGCGAAGCATTCACACGAATTTTTCGTTTTCAAATATATTTCTTTTAAAAACAAAAGTCAATAAAAATAACCTTTATATGCTAAGCTCGAAGAGTCCTTCGGACATTAATACTAATATTTATATCGACCTAAACATGATCTTTCATCTTGATAAAAAGACTCAATCACAAGAGCTTATGCAGGCTAACTCAACTTAAACCCCATTTAGAATAGCTTAAAAAAAGAATAAAACCTTATCTTTGTTACAATTTCCACAAGGACATTTTTTACTTGACAAATGGAAAAATATACTTATATTATAATTAAAATATAGGTAAATACATCTAATAACATTGATGAGAGCAAGTGGATTCTTCCACTGCAGGAGAGTTATTTCCTTTCTGATTCAACTAAGAGATAAGTTAATTTAAAACTTTTTCACTTTAAAAATAGGAGGTTTTCATGAGAGTAGCTAAAGTTTTTGTGGTTGCTCTTCTTGTAGCTTTGGTTTTTTGTTTCTTTTTAACCACAAAAGTTAAGGCACAAGACCCAGACCCAGGAGCACCTGACACTGTGATTATTGCGAGAGAAGGAATCACCAGCACCACCGGATTGAGCTTTCAAGTTCCAATTGAAGTGCATAATGATCAGTTTCTCACTAAGATGAGTTTTTATCTAAAGATTATACAGAAGAATTTTGCCCGTTTTGATTCTTTCTCCTTTGTGGACACACGCCTTTACAATGATTTGATATTACCACTCAGATACACTTCGTATATTGATACATCTGAAAATGAACCAGCTTGGATAGAAATCATTCTCAGTGTCGAGGAGATAGAAGATACCCTTGCACCAGATACAGGACTAATTATCAGCTTATGGTTCACTGGGATCGACTCGGGTGAATTTGAAATTGTGGAGGAAGAATCGACTGTATTCATAAGTTTCCAGACGCTTTTTTATCCTCTATTTATTAGTTATCCTTGTAGTATATCTTATTATCCTGATCCTGATTCTACTGACACCCTATGGATAAAGAGAGGAGCGATTAAAGATACTGTGGGCATTTATGCCAAATATCCTGTGCCAGTTACAGCTTTTAATGATGAGATCTTATCTGGATTCCATTTTCCATTTGTGTTCAGCGGAACTAATTTACCTGCCTTCAATAGCGTGAGTTTTAAGGGAACTGATTTAAAGTTCGATTCTGATACTATCTTTTGGTGGGATTACGACACAAGCAAGGTAGATGGAGAAGGTGAGGATACTGCTTTTCTTAAAATTGAGATCAAAAATTTAAATAAGGACACCCTTCTCATATCTGGAGATAAAAACAATCTTTTTTCTTTATGGCTGAACGCAGATACTTTGGATGGGAACTTTTCTTTGTATACTGATAAAATTTTGGGCTTTGGTGACCTTTTGTTCATTGACACTTCGGCTGGATTTCGCCCTGAGTCTTACGGCTATTCCTGTACAACTTTTACATATAAACCAGGAGATATAACGGCTAATAGCAATGTAAACAACGTTGATCTCTTCTATCTCATGGTTTACCTTTTCCTCCCTCCTGAGGAAAGTTCTTCAGGTGAAATGATATACGATTTCAGTCTACTGAATCGAGCCAAAGATCAGAACTTATTAAAATTAGCTGAAATCTCTGCTGAGAATGAGACAACCTTTTCACAGATTCTATTCAGAGGAGATATCAATGGAGATTCACGCACAGATCTGGGAGACCTATTCTATTTTTCCAGATACTTCCAGGTGGAGGAGTCTGAAACCTTAAAATATGGCTGGGCAGATCCTCAAGAGGTTCTGACCAGTGAAAATGATACACTGAGAATAAATCTAAGAAAGGGATATGCTGGTCAAAAAGTCCCAATATTAGTAGAAATTTACAACAAAGATTCACTTTCAGCCATCGATATTCCTTTACAAATAAAGATCGAAGATACCTCAAAAATCCGTTGCGATTCCATAATTTTTACTAATCCGTATGATACACTGAGATTTGATTGGGAATGGGCTACCTGGGATGAGGATTATGATAAAGATACAACCAATCAAGATCTTTTAATTGTTGTTTCAACTTTGGGAAACGAAGATTTTCCATACCTACCAGCAAATACACCGGGTCATCCTGATTCCTTCTTCATCCTCTGGTGTGAGATTAAAAATGATCTCATCTCTGATTCATCCTACATAAAACCAGCGTCTTTACTTCCCTCACACAATCTTAGCTTCTTTGACACAGGAACCGGCTACAGCTTTATCCCGGTGATTGATCTATCCTTTGTGGATACAATATATGCTGATTTCGGAGATGCTCCTGACAACACCTGGGGTTATGATGGAGGGTTCCCCACTATATTTAATAGTGTAAATGTAGATTCTGGAAGACAAGCTCCATTTCACAAAACAACTATATATGAGTGGTTAGGAGGACCTGAAGATACAACCACAAAGGAGTGGAATGCCAAGGTAGGAGTGATGGATGAGGACAGCTCGAATGCAGAGTTTTACTTTTATATGACAGAAAAAGATTCTTGTTTAAATGGATGGTTTGTTATTCCCATCAGCGTAGCAAATGACACCCTTGATGTAATCCGGTATCTAAATGTATTATATGATAGAAATAACGACCTTGAGTGGAATAAAAACCAATCAGATGCAGAGTGGGTGGTGCAGAACAAAATAATAAAAATAGAGCCCGGTAAAACAGAAAAGACAATTTTGGATAGCTTTTATCTAAATATAACTCTGTCAGATACCATTAGATGGACACGATTCACTTTAACCAGAGAACCGATTAAATTTGGAGGTGATACCCTCTGGGATGGAAGCGGACCTAAAGGTGGATGGGAATATGGAGAGACTGAGGATTTTCCCTTTACCTTACTGTCCGAAAACCAAGTTCAAAGTAAAGAAATTTTTTCCATAAAAGTAGATTCTCTAACCCCTGTCCCTGATACTGGCAAATATTTCACAGTTACTGTTGCCAACTATGGTATATCTGTAGATAGTCTTTCTTTAACTTGGGCTTTTCTCGATACTTTTATATGTTGCACCGACTCACTTGAAATCGAGCTAATATCAGGACCAGATACTCTTAATTTCGATTTACCTCGTGATTCGGTAGAAGAATTCGTATATCACGCGCAATTTGTACCTCCGGCTAATAAGCGAGAATGTAGAATTTACTGGAAGGTAAGCAAAAATTCAGGAGATGGGACAAAACTCGTAGCGTCTACTGTAGGAAAATTGGAAGAGTCAGCCCTCCCTTACTTTGTTTTTTTGAACCCCTCAGGAGATAGTATCTCCTTGAGGGACACTACCATAAGTTATTATGGAGGGGTGATTGATCTAAAGTTCAATGTCAAAGACCCAGACAATGATTATCCAGTTACTGTAACATTCGACAGAAGTGAATTCTCAGACGCGGTATATGATCCGATTTTTGCTGATAGTAAATTCGATACAGTGGCAGAAGTTTCTTCTCCTGACGAAACTCTCAGTTTTTACTGGGCAGCTGACCCTGCGGATATTGGAACCTGGACAGCTATTTTTACCGCGAAAGACAGTGAAGCCGACTCTTCCGATACCACTCTCATATTTAAAGTGACTGACGATACTACTTTAGTGCCATTGCCACCCAACAAAGTATGGGTTGGAAGGGAAGGTGTTATTAAGCCGCCAAATGCATCCTTCAGGGTAGCTGTGGAAGCTTTTAACCTGGACACCTTGGAAAAAATAACTTTGCCATTTAAAATAAAAGGTGACGTCAGCTATTTGCTGGATACCTTAATGGCAGATCCAGAATGTCGACTATACAGCGATTCAGTTTTAAGTCATCGAGAAACCGATCCAGATACCTTTCCACAGCCCCATCCTGAAACTATTAAGCTTGAGTTTACCCAAGTATCAGGTCAATATGGTCTATCTCCAGGCTTTGGGAAACTCTTCTACTTAATATTCAAAAGTGATTTTGAGACTTCCTTTGAAATCGATACTACAAGTCCAATCATATTCGAGCCTGAAGTCGGTGTTATTATAGATACCGCAGACTTTAAATCTCACCCTGTAATCGTAACTGAGTCTGAAACAACCTGGTACTGCGGTGATGTTAATTGCGATAATTTGATAAATATTGGTGATGTTATCTATCTTGCAAATTACTTACTTAAAGGTGGACCTCCTCCTTGTCCGGTTATTCTGGCAGGAGATATCAACTGCGATGGGAAGGTCAATTTAAGTGACGTTATATACTTAGCTAACTATTTATTGAAAGGTGGACCCCCTCCTAAGGTATGTCATGGCTGCGTTCCTAAGCCTGAGCCCCCCAGATGATGTATACGTGGAGCAATGAACCAAAAGAGGAATGGAGTTTTTCTCCATTCCTCTTTTTTTAAGAAATAATTTCACATCAGATAGTTTTAATCTACACCACTTTAACAATTTCACTTGCCCTCCAAAAAATTTTGATTATAATGGCTTTCGAGTTCGTATAATTGAAGTAAATCCGAGAAGGAGGATAAGATGGCTAAAGTCTGTGAGATTTGCGGGAAAAAACCTTTTTTTGGACATAACATCTCCCATGCTCATAACCTTACAAAACGCAGGTGGTCCCCTAACTTGCAAAGAGTTAAAGTTATGATGAATGGGAAAAAAAGGACTATCTATGTGTGTACCTCTTGCCTTAAAGCTGGAAAAATAGCGAAAGCAAGGTAAATCTTAATCTCTGATGAAGCTAAAAAACCATCCATTGGATGGTTTTTTTGTTGCCTTTTCTATTGTGGTGTCTCTAACATTTCTTTGCACTATCATTGCGAGGGACGAAGTCCCGAAGCAATCTCTTACCGAGATTCCTCGCAAAGCTGAGGAATGACAGGAAAGTAAAGCTATTTGTGAGACACTACACTATGAATCCTTGCTTAAGAAATTTATGAAGGATAGGTTTTGTATTGGTTCTTTGCATATGCGAAAAAGACCAAAGAAATTAAAAATAATTTTGAATTTTTCATCTCTTGATCGATACCGATTTTAAATTTTGAATTTACTCTCCCTCTCAGCTTTTTTAAACTCTTTAATCAAAAACCTTTTATCTATTCCGGTATCAATTATATCCCAGGGGAAAAACAAAGAAAAATCCTTTTTTTCAAAAACGAAGAAATCGAAGTTGACTTTAGCCTTTTGCCATGCTTTGGTAAAATTCAATCCATCTACTACACGATAATATAAAGCATCCCCAACTCTTCTGTTACCTAAAGATAATATCCCCTGAAGCAAAGCTTCCCTAATGCTTTTTTTCTCAAAGAAAACATTAGAAAAAGATTTTGTTTTCTCAAAAATGGTTTTGAGCTTGAATTTAAGCTCAGATTCTTTATTCATATAAGTCCATTGAAAAGGTGTGTTTGCCTTTGGAATAAAGGGGTTAACTGATAGTGTGATCCTCCCTTTTTCAAAAATTTTGTGAATTTCTGTTATCAACTCAACAATAGCACCTATATCATTTTCATCCTCCCAGGGTAACCCAACAATAAAATAAAGTTTCAGTTTTTTTATCCCGGATTCTTTTGCGATCTCAACTGATTTTAAAACATCCTCTTTTGTTATCTTTTTATTTATCACCTTCCACATCTTACAAGACCCAACCTCTGGAGCTATGGTTAAGCTTTTTAATCCAGATTTCAAAAGGATTTGTAAAAGGGGTTGGCTCACTTTATCCACACGGAAAGAGGATATTTGAATTTGAAACCCTTTAAGATAAATCGTAGAGCAAAGCCTTTCTAACTCAGGAAAGTCTGAAACTAAAGAGCCGACCAATCCTATCCTTTTTGAATCTTTTGCGAAAAAATCTACCTGGTCTAAGATATTCTCTTTGGTGTGAAATCTTGTGGGTCTGTATAAATATCCAGCAGCGCAGAATCTACACCCTCTGGAACATCCTCTTCCCACCTCAACTAAGAAAGAGTCTTTAAAATGGGAAAAATGAGTGATTATCGGAGAGAAAGTCTGAATCGAAAAAAGATCGACCTTTCTTTTTTTCACCACTTTCGGAATACCCTGTTTTGCCTTGATATCAGTTACCCATCCGCATCCATTATAATATGGCTTGTAGAATCGTGGCACATAAATTCCAGAGATTTGCGAGAAATTAAAAAGCATCTTTTCTTTTGAAAGCTTTTCTTTTGAAAATTCAAGGTATTTCTGGACAAACTCCAAGATTACATCCTCTGACTCGCCGATAAAAAGGCAGTCGAAAAAAGAAGCCATAGTCTCAGGATTTAAAGATACAGCTATACCTCCAGCAATCACCAAAGGATAATTTTTGCCCCTTTGTTCGTATTTTAAAGGAATCCCGGAAAGTTTTAGAATTTTCAAAATGTTCAAATAATCAAGCTCATAGGCAACAGAAAAGGCAATTATTGAGAAATGGTTTAAAGGAAGATTTGACTCCAGAGTTTTCACTTTTTCAGAGGGTGAGTAGTCGAAAAAGAAAAACCTCTCACAGAAGACCTCATCTATTTGATTCAAAAGCTTATAGATTGTCAGAAAACCGAGATTCGACATCCCGAGCTCATAAGTATTAGGAAAGCCTAATGCTATTTTTAGTTTATATCTTTTCTTAAAAAAAGTCCCTTTTTCAGAGGAGAGAAGTCTTTTTCTTTGGGGAAGAAATTTTTTTCGCATAGCTATTTAGAGTAGGTCGAGATTCTAATCTCGACTTTTAACACTTATTTGAAATTTATCAAAAAGAAAAATTTTTGTCAATAAGGACTTTCAGAAGTAGACATAAGTTCTTTTGTGAACTTCTTTGCTAATTTTAAAAAATGTGATGACCAAACAAAACAAAACCAAAAGAGGAAAAAAGTTATGTTGTGTCAGGACCTCTCCGCCAAAGGCGGATCCACCTTCGGTGGAAGTCCTGACACCTTTTTTAAGCGTCAGCCTGCCCGGCCAGGGGAGAAAAGCTTTTGACTCAACTATTTAAAAAACTCTGATGGTCAAAAAATCTTTTAACCTGTTCTTAAAACTTTTTAAAAAATTACTCCTCAGCTTTCTTTCTAATAAAAGTCGGAATCTCCAGGTCATCCGGGGTAAAAGAATGAACATTTTTTTTCTGAATGGTCTCCTTCTGGTTGTTCTGCCCCTTACCGGAAAAAGTGTGACTTTCCAGAGTGAGCTTGCGCGAGGAGAAAAGGTCTCCAAACTTTTCCTCCTGTTCGGGTTTGTTTGACCGACCTCTGTTCCCAAAACCTGTTGCAATAACTGTTACCCTTATTTCGTCTTTTATCTGATGGTCAATAACCGCACCAAAGATAATATTTGCATCTGTGCCCACAGCATCCACAATCACCCCAGCAGCCTCATTTACCTCGTGCAGGGTTAGACCAGCACCTCCGGTGATATTAATTAGAACTCCTTTTGCTCCAGATATGGAGAGGTCCTCTAAAAGCGGGCTTTCGATAGCTTTATGAGCAGCCTCAACTGCCCGGTTCTCTCCGTTACTATACCCTGTTCCAAAAAGCGCATCCCCCATCTCAGCCATGACCGCCTTTACATCTGCGAAATCCAAGTTGATCAATCCAGGAACCGTGATCAGATCAGATATTCCTTTTGTTGCCTGGAGAAGAACATCGTCTGCCAGCTTAAATGCATCGGTCAACTTTGTCTCCTTGGTAACCACGTTTAAGAGCCTTTGATTGGGAATGACAATGAGTGTATCAACTTTGTCTTTCAACTCATCTAATCCAGCCAGTGCCTTAGACATCCTCTTTTTTCCCTCGAAATCGAATGGTTTGGTTATCACTGCAATTGTGAGTGCTCCTTGTTCTTTGGCTGTCTCTGCAATAATCGGGGCAGCCCCTGTTCCAGTTCCACCTCCCATGCCACATGTGATAAAGACCATATCCGCTCCAACCAGACTCTCTGCTACCAAATCCCTATCCTCTTCAATTGCTCTCCTACCCAATACCGGGTCCGACCCAGCGCCCAATCCCTTGGTGATTCTACTCCCTATCTGGATTCTTTGAGAAGCCCTGCAGGCATCAAGAGCCTGAGCATCGGTGTTGATCGATACAAAATCAACGCCAGAAAGACTAGCATCAATCATTCGATTAATAGCATTTCCTCCAGCTCCTCCTACTCCAATAACTTTCATTTTGGCATAGTTTTGCTTCTCGACCTCTAAATCGAACAACATAAATCCTCCCTCTTTTTAAAAGTATTCACTAAAACAACTTTTTAAATATTTAAAGATTTTTTTAAACTTCCCTCCTTCTTTTTGATTTAACTCTTTTTTATGCTTTTGCCCATAAAGGATTAAACCAACACCGGTGGAGTGTATGGGTGAGGAGGCTTGCTCTGTAAGTCCAGTTATCCCCTTTGGCCTTCCCACTCTGGCAGGCATATCAAAGACTTTCTCAGCAAGCTCCACCACCCCCTCCATCAAAGAACCCCCTCCGGTCAGAACAACTCCACTGGTTAAATCTTCAAAACACTCTCCCCTTTTAACTTCCCTTAAACAGAACTCAAGGATCTCCTCCACCCGGGGCTCGATGATCGAGGCTAAAACAGACCTTGAAAGCTCACGAGGCTCTCGCCCTCCAACCCCTGGAACTTCTATCATCTCATCCGCATCCACCGATCGAACAAAAGCACAACCATAGTTCTTCTTAAGCTCCTCAGCATAATCTGTTGGTGTCTTAAGCCCAAAGGCTATGTCATTTGTAACATTCTTCCCACCTAATCCGATAACCGCAGTGTGCCTTATGCTTCCCTCATAAAAAATTGCGATATCAGTTGTCCCCCCTCCGAGGTCTATCAAGACTACTCCCAATTCTCCCTCCTCAGGATAGAGAAGTGCATAACTGGAGGCTAATGACTCCAACACTAACTCTTTTATCTCCAGCCCTGCTCTTCTAACTGATTTATAGATATTTTGGGCAGAGGTAACTGCCCCGGTTACGATATGCACCTCAGCCTCAAGCCTTACCCCGGACATACCAACCGGATCTTTGATCCCGGATTGATCATCTACACAAAACTCTTGAGGCAAAACATGGATGATCTCTCGATCCTGAGGAATAGCTAAAGCCTTGGCTGCCTCAATAACCTTTTCCACATCAAAAGAATTTATCTCATCTTCTGCTTTTGAGAGCGCTATCACACCGCGTGAGTTTATGCTTTTTATATGGTCTCCAGCAATTCCACAGAAAACAGAATCAATTTTTGTTCCGGACATAAGCTCCGCATCCTCTACTGCCTTGATGACGGAATTGGTGGTCTTCTCCAGATTCACCACCACACCTTTTCTAAGACCTTCTGAGGGGTGGATGCCAATACCTGAGATCTTTGGTGGCTGACCACTCTCAATTTCTGCTACCAAACAAGCGATCTTTGTTGTCCCTATGTCGAGTCCTGCTAAAACTTCGCGAGCAGGCATTCTTATCCCTCTTTCACCTTTTTAACTAAAGCTTGGTCTTTAAATCTAAGATCAATAGTCTTAACATCTTTCAAATTTTCTAAAGCTAATATAGATTTCAGCCTTTTAATTTTTATTGGATAATCACCTGTTCCGAGCATCACCTTCACACCATAAGGAAAAAGATATAAAACCGGATTATCCAAATCCCTTAAATTTATCTCAGAAATCATTGAGAAAAAAGTAGAATCAACCTCTTTTATAGCATGATAAATGTCTGTAGAAAGATTTGTTTTTTGGGTGTTTATTTGACGATAAAAGTTAAAAGATGAAAGCCCTAATCCAGTTATTATAGGATACCTGTAACTTTCATCTTTTGCAAAAAGAGGTATTATCTCCCTTTTCTCAGTAAAGCCATAGATATTATCGAGATTAACAAGAAAAACAGGTTTTTTCCTAAAAACGTATACCATAAGTTCGGAAGGCAACCTTTTTTCGATCTTGACCTCTTTTATCTTTGGATCACCTCTTATCATCTTTTCAATATCTTTCAAAGGAATTTTGAAGATGTTTTCTCCCATAAAAAATGTAAATAATTTGTTCAAATCATTTGTATCTTTATAAAAGTCTCCTTTCAAAACTATCGATTTAAGTTCAAATAAAGGGGAATTAGTCAAAAATAGATATCCACCAATAAATAGAAGGGAAGTCCAGACTAAAAAATTCGCTTTCATTTTTTACCCCTGTAATTTTTAAGAAACTCCTCCCCTATTTTGTATATATCTCCTGCGCCCAAGGTTAAAAGCATATCCCCATCTTTTATTAGGTCTAAAAGAAAGGGAACTAATTTTTCTTTTTTCTCGATATAAAAAACCTCCTTATGACCATAATCTTTCGCAGATTTAGCAATAAGTTCTCCGGTTACCCCAGGAATTGGGACTTCTCTTGCTGGATATACATCGGTGACCACCAAAACATCAGCATTGAAAAATGACCTGCCAAACTCCTTGTAGAAATCTTTAGTTCTCGAATAGAGATGGGGTTGAAACAAAGCTACGACCCTTTTTCCCCATCCATCTTTAGCCGCTTTAAGTGTAGCTAAGATCTCAGTAGGATGGTGAGCATAATCATCCACAATTATTGTTTTTCCGATTCTCCCTTTGATCTCAAATCTTCTGCAAACCCCGGAGAAATTTGTTAAAGCTTTAGAGACCTTCTCCCACGAAATATCCAGCTCCAATCCTACACCTAAGGATGCAAGTGAGTTTTTAACATTATGAACTCCTGGCACCTGGAGTGTTATCTTTCCTAATTTTTTATCACGGTAGTAAACAGAAAAAGAGCTTTTATTTTCAGAAAAACTCAAATCCTTTGCATAGATATCTGCTTGAGGTAAAAGCCCATATGAAAGGATTGGTCTTTCAATTTGCGGTAAAAGGTCTTGGAGGGATCCCTCATCCAGACAGATGACAACTGAGCCATAGAATGGAACTTTGTTAATGAACTCGAGGAATGCTTTTTTAATCTCTGAGAATTCCTTGTAATAATCTAAGTGTTCAGCCTCTAAGGTAGTCACCACAGCAATTGTGGGTGTGAGTTTTAAAAAAGAGCGATCGAACTCATCCGCCTCTGCAACTAAATATTCGCCCTGGCCTAATTTGGCACTGCTTTTTAAATTCACCACCCTTCCTCCTACAATCACAGTAGGGTCCAATCCACCCTCAGTTAAAATCTCACCTATCATCGAAGTTGTGGTTGTCTTTCCATGGGTCCCAGCGACTCCAATTCCAAACTTCATCCTCATCAGCTCGCCAAGCATCTCTGCCCTTCTTATCACCGGGATTTTTCCTTCTTTAGCGAATTTTATCTCAGGGTTATCATCCCTTATAGCTGAGGAGATCACCACAACATCCGCATCACCCACATTCTCAGGTTTATGCTCATAAAATATCTTGATTCCAAGTTCTTCTAATCTTTTAGTGACAAAAGTGAGCTTTATATCAGACCCGGTGATTTTATATCCTGAGTTCAACAACACCTCAGCTATTCCGCACATCCCGGTTCCACCTATTCCCACCAGATGAAGCTTTTTTATTTTCCTGAGCTTGATCATATGCTTATGCATTCATATGAAAAGATCTTTTGGACAGAAGGTTTACCATCTCGTCAACCAGATAAGATGTTGCCTCTGGTTGAGATAGTCTTTTTGATGCCTCTGCCATTTTTTTTAGCCTTTGTTCATCCTTTAAAAGTTCCAAGACTATTTTAAAAAGGGTTCTGCCGTTCAAATCCTTTTGTAAAATGATCTCAGCTGCTCCCCCTTTTTTTAAAGATTCCGCATTATGTCTTTGATGGTCAGAAGCTGCAAAAGGATAAGGGATCAACAAAGCTGGCTTGCCACAACATAAAATCTCAGCTAAAGTCAAAGCACCTGCTCTCGATACTAAAAGATCAGAGACTTTATAAGCTTCGCTCATATTTTCAATAAATGAAAGAACAGAAATTTTTGATTTATATACTTTCACCATATCTTTGATCCTTAGATAATCTGATTTACCAGTCTGCCATAAAATCTGGATATCTTTTTCTTTTTCCAACAAATCCAGTCCATCTAACAAAGCATCATTTATCGCCTTAGAGCCCTGACTTCCACCCAAAATAAAGACCGTTTTTTTATCAGATTCCAAATTGAATTTTTTTAAAGAATTTTTTTTTCCTCCTTCTTTTTCTATCTCTTGATCTTCGATGAATCCTTCGGATATATCTTCCCTTACTGGATTCCCGATTACCTTTAGATTCTTTTTTTTGGTAAAATATTTTATAGACTCAGGGTAAGCCAAGCATACCCGGTCTGCCCATAAAGATAAAATCCTGGTTGAGATTCCAGGATAGGAGTTCTGCTCCTGGATAAGGCTGGGGATATTTTTCAAGCTTGCTAAAAATACAACTGGGAAGCTCACATATCCTCCTGTCCCCACTACAAGATCAGGAGAGATACCTTTTAAGATCTGATAAGATTGCAAAAGAGATAGGAGCACGTAAAAAGGGAAAAGGAATATCTTGAAATCAAGCCTCCTTTTTATACCTTTAATTTTAATGTAATACAACTTAAAACCTCGTTTTAAAACCACCTTCGCCTCCAACCCTCTTTTTGTGCCCACGAAAAACACCTCAGATTCGGGATAACGTTTTTTAAACTCCTCGGCCATAGCAATAGCTGGGAATAAATGTCCTCCA
Source organism: Candidatus Zixiibacteriota bacterium (assembly GCA_030615745.1). GTDB lineage: Bacteria > Zixibacteria > MSB-5A5 > MSB-5A5 > SM23-73-2 > SM23-73-2. Next base: position 36,250 of record JAUWYR010000007.1, read on the forward strand.
GTTCCTCCTCCGGCAAAGATAACTTTTACTTTTTTCTCCATCTAAAAGATTTAGAATAAAATCTTTTGTTTTTAAAAGATTTTTGTTGAGAGATATTCAACAAAATCCCTGCTCCGCACATAGCCAAAACCAGAGATGATCCTCCATAGCTTAAGAACGGAAAAGGTATCCCGGTTGTGGGAAGAAGCCCTAAAACCACACCCGAGTTAATTAACACACCTAAAATTATGGTTGAGGTGATACCAAAAGCTAAAAGGAATCCGAAACGATCAGGAGCAGATAAACAGATTTTTATTCCCCTCAAGCCGAAGATGAAAAGTAAGAGCATAATTCCAAAGGTGGCAACAAATCCACCTTCCTCTCCAATAGCTGAGAATATGAAGTCGGTATGAGGTTCAGGCAAAAAGAACAACTTCTGCCTGCCATCACCGAGCCCTTTTCCATAAAGACCTCCACTTCCAAGACCTATAACAGATTGCTTGAGCTGATAGCTTCCTTCTAAAGGGTCCTCAATAGAACGGATATAATCTTTTACCCGATCTTTCTCGTAGCCCAAGCCGAAGACAAAAAGAGATCCTAAAAGGAAAACCGGAAGGATTAAGATTAAAAGATGTCTCAATTTAGCTCCTCCTACAAAAAGCAAAAGGACTGAACCGCAACCGATAGAGAATATAGCTCCTAAATGAGGCTGATTGATTATCAAAAGAAAAGCAAAACTTAAGATGAGAAAATAAGGGACCAAAAGATGTTTGAACTTTTTGATTTTCACACCCTTTCTGACCAAAGATGCGGAGATAAATAAAACAAGAGAGTATTTAAAAAATTCAGAGGGCTGAAAACCTATACCACCAAATCTGAGCCACCTTTTAACTCCCTTGGTAGGCTCAAAAAATAAAACCGCAACCAGAAGGACCAAAGATAAAACAAGAGACAGATTAGCTAAAAATTTGAGCTTATGGTAGTCCAAACTTTTAAAAATAAAAAGCAAAACAAAAGAGAGGGTAACCCATAAGATCTGTTTTTTCAGAAAGTAGAGGGAGGTCTTAAAACCAGAATCAGCCACAAAAGCAGATGAGGAATATATCATCACCGAACCGAAGATGACCAGTATCATCACAATCAAAAGAATACCATAGTCTGGAGAATTGCTATATTTCATCTTTTTTCTCCATAACTTTTGATTTAAAAACTTTTCCTCTATGTTCGTAGTTTTCAAACATATCGAAGCTTGAACATCCTGGTGAGAGAAGGACACAGTCTTTTGGTTTAGCTTTACTATAAGCCATATCCACTGCTTCTCCTATATCCTGGGCAAAAGATGATGGAACTAAATCGCCTAATTGAAATTTAATTTTATCTTTAGCCTCCCCTAAAAGTATCAAGTGTTTAACCTTTTCTTGAACAAGTGGTTTTAATTTAGTAAAATCTCCTCCTTTATCTCTCCCACCCAAAAGAAGAATAATCGGGCAGTCAAAGCTTTCAAGCGCATACCACACAGAGTTCACATTGGTTGCTTTCGAATCGTTTACAAATTTTACCCCAGAAAAAGTTAAAACCTCCTCCAGTCTGTGCTCTACCCCTGGGAAGGTTTCCAAAGCCTTAGCTATTGCCTCAGTTTTCACACCAAGAACCTTGGCAATGCAGGTGGCACAGGCTGTGTTGGAAAGATTATGTGGTCCTTTTATTCTAATTTTATCAATATCAATCACTATCTCCTCTTTGCCAAAAAATCTAAATACAAGCTCATTTTCTTTAACAAAGACCCCTTGTTCCGGTCGATTTTGGGTGCTGAAGAAAAGCTTCTGGGCTTTAACAATGCTATCCAGAAATCTTGTTTCAGTATCATCTGAATTCAAAATGGCAAAATCGTCTTTGGTTTGATTTTCAAAGATTTTTAACTTTGCCTCTTTATAAGATTTCAGATCAGGGTATCTGTCCAGATGGTCAGGGGTTATATTAAGCACTGCTGCTATCTCAGGATGAAACTCATCGATTTTTTCAAGCTGAAAACTGGAAAGCTCCAAGACAACTATATGCTTTTGGGAGAGGTCTTCTGTAACTTTTGAAAATGGTAGACCTATATTCCCACAAACTACAAACTTTTTGCCATCCTCTTTTAAAATCTCACCTAAAAGGGTAGCTGTGGTGGTCTTTCCATTTGAACCTGTTATCCCCACTACCCTCCCCTGGCTTAACCAGTATGCCACCTCGATCTCAGAGTAGATCGGGATTTTTTGATTTTGTGCCCCCTTTAATAAAGGGAGATCAGTTGGCACTCCAGGACTTAAAACGATAAAATCTTTTCCCTCTAATGCTTTCTGGGTGTGTGCACCTGTTTCCCAATCGATTTTAAGTCTTTTTAGCTCCTCAAATTCTAATTCCTTTTCCATATCCTTTTTAAGTTCAGTCACAAAAACATCTGCGCCGAATTTTTTCAAAAGAGAAGCTACAGCCAGACCGGATTTTCCCGCTCCAAAAACAGTTACCTTTTTCCCTGCAATTTTTTGTTTTCTTTCCATCTTTTATCTAATCTTCAGTGTGCTTAAAGTCAGAAGTGCACAGATGGCGCCGATTATCCACAATCTAATTACCACTTTAGACTCTTTCCATCCCAAAAGTTCGAAATGATGATGAAGGGGAGCCATTTTGAACACCCTTATTTTTTTCCACTTATAGAAGAAAACCTGTATTATTACTGACAAAGCCTCAGCCACAAAGACCCCACCCACTATCACCAACAGAAGTTCCTTTTTGACCAAGACCGCGATCAATCCCAAAGAGCCTCCTAAAGCTAAAGCTCCGGTATCACCCATAAAGACATCCGCAGGGTGGGAATTGAACCATAGAAAACCCAAGGAAGCGCCGATAATAGCTCCACAGAAAATAGTCAACTCACCGCTTCCCTCTAAGTAGGTGACAGCTAAATACCGACTGAAATCAACTCTTCCGGTGATATAACACAATCCAGCAAAGGCAACTGCACAAAGACCAATAAGACCTATAGCCAGCCCATCTAATCCATCAGTTAAATTGACCGCATTTGAAGAACCAGTGATCACAAGCCAGACAAAAAGGATGTAAAAAATACCAAAATCCAATACCCAGTTTTTGAAAAAAGGGATCTCAGTTGTGGTCCCGAAATTGATTGATGGTGGATGTAAAAGAAGGATAATTCCTAAAATAACCCCTAAAGCTGTCTGTCCAACAAGCTTTTTTCTTCCTACCATCCCCTTTGGCTTTAGCTTCACAGCTTTGAGATAGTCATCCATAAAGCCTAAAAGACCAAGCCAGATCGTGGTCAAAAGTATTAAATGTATGTATGGATTTGTAAGGTCTGCCCAAAGGACAGTGGGCACAACCACCGAGAGCAATATTATAAGTCCTCCCATGGTTGGCGTCCCCTCCTTCGCCAAGTGCGTGGCTGGCCCCTCTGCCCTGATCTTCTCCGCTATCTTTCTCTCCCTTAACTTCCTTATTATCATGGGTCCAAAAATCAAACTTAAAAGAAGCGCAGTTAAAGTAGCATAGGCTGCCCGAAAGGTTATATATCTAAATATGTTGAAAAATGAGATAGATGAACTTAACGGATATAAAAGATGATAAAACATATTAAATTTTTCTATTTTTTGCGGACGCATCAAGAGATAAAGCATCCACCACTTTTTCAAGCTCCATTTTCCTCGAGCCTTTAACCAACAATAAATCTCCATCACAAAGATTTTTTGAAAGATAAGAAATTACCTCACCTCTATCTGAGAAGCTTAAGATTTTTGTTTTGTTCATATTAGATTCTTTTGCAGACTGAGCAATAAACTCAGAGAGATTGCCAAAAGTCAAAAGAAGGTCAACATCTGATTGGGGGATGAGCTTGCCAATTTCTCTGTGAAAGTGTTTGCTTTTCTCACCTAACTCAAGCATATCACCTAACAAAGCGATCTTTCTACCTTTGTTTTCCATCCTTTTCAAGGTCTCTAAAGCAAATTTAACTGAAACCGGATTAGCGTTATAGGAATCATTTATCACCCTTATTTTTCCGATCTCAACTAATTCCATTCTAAACTCAGAAGGGGTATATTTTTCCAAAGCGGTCTTTATATCTTCTTTTTTCAAACCTAACCTTTCTCCAACAGCAAAAGCTGCCAAGGCATTGTAGATATTATGTTCTCCCAAAAGCTTCAGTTCTATGCGGAAATCATTTAAAGTAAAGCTAACCCATCCTCTCTCTGAAAAACGAACATCCTTTGCAAAATAATCTGCTCTGTTTCTAATTCCGAAAGTGATAGCTTTTAATTTATTTTTTTGAATTTTTTCAGAGATGATTTTGTCATCAATATTTAAGATTGCAACACCCTCTAAATTTATTCCATCTAAAAGCTCAAATTTTGCTTTTGCTATCCTTTCCAAAGACCTCATCGATTCAAGATGAGCTGGCCCGATATTTGTTACAACACCTATATCAGGTGAGACAATCTCAGTTAAAACGCCAATTTGACCCAAATCGGTTGTTCCGAGCTCTACTACCAAAGCCTCGATTTCAGGTGTTAATTGAAACAAAGTCAAAGGAATTCCCACTAAATTGTTGTAGCTTTTTGGAGATTTTAAAACCGAGTATTTTCCCTCAAGCACTTTAGCGACCATATCCTTTGTGGTGGTCTTTCCATTGGTTCCGGTTATCGCTACAGTTTTGAGATCAAACTTCTCTCTATACCATTTAGCTATTTCACCTAAAGAGGACTTAGTATCATCGACTGCAAAAAAGAAAACATTTCCTTTTGCATAATCTTTAAACTCTTTAGCTTTTTTCTCTTTTACAACAACTCCTTTTGCTCCCTTTTGGATTGCATCCTTTACGAAGTCATGACCATTGAACCTCTCCCCTTTTAAAGCAAAAAAGATGTTATCTTGTTGAATAGTTCTCGAATCAATAGAAATACCCTGGAAAAGTATATTTTCGTCGTATGGGAAATTCAGAATTTTCGCATTTGTAACATCTTTTAGATCTTTTAAACTAAGCTTTATCATAAAAAAATATTGGGTTTTTCTTTTTTATCCCCTTTTCTTTAAAGAATTTTTTAACCTCTTCTTTATCAGAGAAATGGATTTTCCTTTTACCTAAGATCTGATAGTCCTCATGTCCCTTGCCTGCTATAATAACAGTGTCATTTTCTTTTGCTAACTCCAAGGCATGCTTTATAGCTTTTTTTCTATCAACTAAAAGCTCGACCTCTTTTTTGTGTTCTGTCCCTTGATATATCTGTTGAACAATAGCTTCTGGATCCTCGGTTCTCGGATTATCCGAGGTTATTATAACCCGATCAGCTAAATCTGATGCTATCTTACCCATAATAGGTCTTTTTCCTTTGTCCCTGTCTCCACCACATCCAAAAACCAGAATTAAATTACCTTTGGTGATCTCTTTAGCATCCTCCAGAACCTTTTCCAAGGCATCAGGGGTATGAGCATAATCTATCAAAACATTATATTTCTGGCCTAAAACAATCCTTTCCATCCTTCCAGAAACATCCCTGAAAGATTCCAATCCCTTTTTTATAGTGGATAGGTCAATCCCCAGGGCTACACAGCAGGTGACACTTGCCAGTGCATTGTAAAGGTTTAATTTGCCTAAGACATCCAGATTTATCTTTTCTTCTCCGAGCGGTGTTGAAAGATTTAGCTTTGTTCCAGAAAGTTCACTTCTAAACTCCACAGGAAAAACATCACCATCCCCCTTTTTTAGAGAATAAGTGAGCTTGGGAACTTTAGCTTTGCTTTCAAAAAATTCCCAATTTGGGTCATCACGGTTTAAAATAGCCCATTTATCATCCTCTTTTAATTTTTCGAAAAGAATCCCCTTTGCTTCTCTATAGGACTCAAAGGTCTTGTGAAAATCTAAGTGGTCCCTGGTGAGATTTGTGAAAATCCCGATATCAAAATCAACATCCTCTACTCTATGCAAGGCTAAAGAATGAGAGGAGACCTCCATAACAACATAAGAGATTCTTTCAGATACCATCTGGTAAAGGATTCTATGCAGGTCCAAAGACTCAGGTGTGGTGTGGAAAGCTTGGATTTTCTTCTGGTCGATTATGTGGGCAATAGTTCCAATTAAACCAACCTTTTTTTTCGCACCTTCGAGAATCGATTTGATCATATAAGTTGTAGTAGTTTTGCCATTGGTTCCAGTTACACCGATAACTTTGAGTCTTTTTGAAGGAAAGTGATAAAATCTATCAGAGATTTGAGAAAGCGCAACTCTTGTGTTAGAAACAACTATCTCTGCTTTTAAGGAAGGCTTTAGTTTTTCAAAAAATCCCCGGGACTTTTCAACCACAACTGCTACCGCACCTTCTTCTGTAGCCTCGGGGATGAAATCATGACCGTCAAATTCTTTACCTTCGATCGCGACAAAAAGGTCATTTTTTGATACATTTCTCGAATCATACTCCACCTTTTCGATTTTTATATCAGTGTCACCTGAAATTCTTTTGATTTTAACTCCCTTTAAAAGCTCAGCTAATATCATATCTGAAAATCCTTTGGTCTATTTTGGCTCACATTTTATCACACATATTTGTTCTCGAGAAATCAAAGTCCCGGCTTCAGGCTCTTGATTTGCCACAATACCGCTTCCTGAAAGTCTGAAATCGACATCATAGCTTGATAAAATCAAGGCTGCTTCTCGAGCAGTTAGTCCAGTCACATCAGGCACCTTTAAAAGTTTTTCTTTGGATAACTCCTTACCTGAATATAAATCTTTTTCAACATCTTTTTCAGAGTTTTTTTCGATTATAACTTTTTCAGAGGAGGCAAAAGGGGTTTTTTGCAAAGAGAAGATCTTAGATACGATACTTTTGAAAGCAGGTCCTGCGGTCTGCCCTCCAAAGTGTTTGCCTTTAGGATTATCCAGAGTAACCAGCCCAATTATCTTGGGGTCTTCTACCGGAAAAAAGCCTACAAAGGATGCGATATATTCTCCATCTTTATACCCTCCATTAACTAAATCAGGCTTCTGGGCAGTGCCTGTCTTTCCACCAATGGAAATTCCATCTATTTTCGCCTCCATTCCAGTTCCACGCGAGACTACATCTTTCAAAAAATCAACAAGTATTCTTGAGGTCCTTTCACTTATCACTCGTCTTCTTACTGTTGGACCGAACTTTTTTTCAGGTTTATCATTCTGGTCTAAAACTTTTTTGACAACATAAGGCTTCATTAAGAATCCTCCATTAACTACCGCAGCATAAGCTGTTATGAGTTGAATAGCTGTCAAGGAGACTCCCTGCCCTACAGAGAAAACTGATAGGGTATAATCTGATAATTTGCTCGAAGAGGGTAAAAAACCTTTTGATTCGCCAGGTAGGTCGATTCCGGTTTTCTCACCGAATCCAAATTTTTTGACATATTTTAAAAAGTTTTCCTTTCCCACCTCAAGCGTGACCTTTGCAATTCCTATATTGCTGGAAAAAACTAATGCCTCTTTGAACGTGATCCATTCATGAGGTTTATGATCGTGCAGAATCTTTCCTTTTATATTAAAAACACCCTTTTCAGCATAGATTTTATCCTCTGGTCTTTTTATCCCTTGCTCCAAAGCAGCAGCAGAACAGACGATTTTAAAAGTTGACCCGGGCTCGAAGTTGTCAGATATCGCTCTGTTTTTTACAGGAAAAGTCGATTCTTTTTTATTAGAGCAAAAAGCTAAAGCTAATATTTCCCCTGTTTTTGGATTCATCAAAATCCCCGTTCCTTCATCTGAATCAGTCTTTTTGATCGCTTTTTTCAGCTCCTCCTCAAGAATTGACTGAAGGTTTAAATCTAAGGTCAAAACTAAACTCTTCCCGGAAATTGGTGGCGTTATCGGATACTCCTCAGTAAAATAAGAGTTTCCAAAAGCATCCCTTAAAAATATACCCTCACCATTCTCTCCAGAAAGAATTTCGTTATAGCGGTATTCTACTCCAGCCAATCCCTGATTATCAATATCGCAGAACCCTAAAATATCCTGGGCTAAAGGATAGTATGGATAGTATCTTTTTATCTCCTTTCTGAAAAAGACCCCTTTTAAATTCCAAGAGGAGATTTTTTCACTTTCCTCCTTTTCAGTTTTTCTTTTCAACCAGACAAATTTCTTTTCAGTTTTCAATTTGTTCTTTACTTTCTCTTTTGAGCAACCAGCAAGTTGAGAAAATTTTTCAGCTACTAAGTCTTTTTCCTCAACCTTTTTCGGCACTGCAAAAAATGAATGAGTAGGAAGATTAAAAGCTAAAACCTTCATATTGCGATCATAGACTATTCCTCTTTTAGCTTCTAAATTCATTCGAATAAGATGTTGACCTGTGGCGATTTTTTTGTATTTTTGGTGTTCTAATATCTGAATGGAAAAAACCCTGAAAACGATTACCCCCCATATAAAAAACCCAAAGAATAAGACTAAAAAAACCCTAATTCTATCGCTTTTTGATCTATAGGTCATCCTTTATCTCTTTTGCCTCCAGGCTACTTTGAGGTACATCCAAAAAATTATCTGCTAACTTTTTAAAATATTGGACAAGGTCAATTTTATTTTCCTTTTTTTTGGTTTTTATGAAATTACTTTCCTTTAAAAAAACGACCTGCTCTGTTTTGGGATAAGAAAGACCGAGCCTCAATTGAGCAATACTCTCAATTCTTTCAATTGAGGAAAGCTTTGCAAGCTCTATCTTTAGATACTTGCACTTTTTCTCCTTTTCTGCGATCTCTGATTTTATCCTTTTTATATCTTGAGTCAATTTCAGAGCTGTTACCCTTTGCCAGATATAACCTATGGCTAAAAAACCTAAAAAGATTAAGACAAAAAATATTTTGATAAAATTAAAACCTCTTCTTTTGATATATTTTCTTTTGTTTCTTTTCAACTTATCTTCTCATTAGCTAATCTCTTGATCGATACCGATTTTTCACAAGCTCTTAATTTAGCTGATTTTGCTCTCGGATTTTTTTCTTTTTCAGTTTTATCTGGGACAACAGGCTTTTTGGTTAATATCTTTAATAATTTTTCCCATCCGCAAACGCATTTAGGGAAAGTAGGTGGACAAATACAACCTTTTGAATACAATTTAAAAGTGGACTTTACTAATCTGTCTTCAAGAGAATGATAAGAGATGACACACAATCTCCCACCTGGTCTTAAAAATTTGATTGCCTGATTTAACCCTTCCTTTAATTCATCCAATTCATCGTTTACCTCTATCCTTACCGCCTGGAAAATTTTTGACAAAGATTTAATTCTATGTCTTGGATTAACCTTTGATTGAACTAAATCTCTTAACTGTTTGGTAGTTTTAATCTTATCTCTTTCCCGTTTTTCCACAATCGCCTTAGCTATGAGTTTTGCCCTTTTCTCCTCACCATATTTTTGGAAAATCTGGATTAACTTCTCCAGAGGGTAAAAATTAACTACATCGAATGCTTTCTTTTTTTGTGATAAGTCCATTCTCATATCCAGAGGTCCATCTTTTGAGTAACTGAATCCCCTTTCAGGGTCATCCAATTGTATTGAGCTCATTCCTAAATCAAAGAGAAATCCTGAAACTCTATCTGTTTTTAAGTCTTGAAGATACGAACCTATATTTTTAAAATTTATCCTCGCAAAAATGACTTTTCCCTTGAATTTTTTTAATCTTTTCCCGCAATATTCCAAAGCTTGTTCATCTCTATCACAACAGATTAACCTTCCTTCTGGTGCTAACTTTAAAAGTATTGCCTCACTATGTCCACCTCCGCCACAACTTGCATCGAGATACATACCCTTAGGGCCGGTCAGCAAATATTTTAAAACTTCTTCCAGAAGAACCGGAACATGAACTAAAGCCGAGTCACTCTTCTGGCTTGAACAACTCCTCAGCGATTTCTTCATATGTTTTTTCAGCTGAGGCTAAATATTGATCGTAAACCTCAGGATTCCAAATCTCGATTCTCTCTAACACACCTAATATCAAAACTTCCTTTTTTATCTTTGCTAAATCAAGAAGGTGTGAGGGAATTTTTATTCTTCCTTGACGATCCAAAACTACATCGCGGGCATTCGGCAAAAGGTGACGCTCAAAAAGCCTTGTTTTCTTTTGAGTAAATGAGAGCACTTTAAGTTTTTCTTCAACTCTCTCCCATTCCTCTATAGGATATACGAAAAGACACCCTTCTAAACCACGCGTGATGACAAAAGTGTCATGTGTTGTGGAAAAGCTCGATTTCCTGAATTCAGCAGGAATATTCACTCTTCCTTTTTCATCAACTGAGTGTCTATAGGTTCCTTTGAAAGTCGCCATAAAAGAGGTTTTTTAAATTTTTATCCCACAATCTCCCACTTTTTACCACAATCTAATTAAGAATACAACTGTTGTCAAGGAAAAAATTAGATATTTTTAAAAAAATTATTGGTGGAAATGCACAATTTGTAGGGGGTTAGACTACTATATATAGAGTTTAGGATTAAAGCAATGTAATTTTATTATTTTTAGTTCAAAAAAAGGGGTTATTGGAGTGTAAACCTTTCCTGGCCGGACAGGCAGGTTTACTTGGTCAAGCTCAAGCTTGACACTCCATGAATATCTGGAACGTAAACCTTCAGGTTTACTTAGCAAAGCTAAAGTCGAAGACCTTGATGGCCTTGCACTCCCACGCGTAACCATCCCAATCTTGAAAGAATATGAGTTTACAATTTAATTTCGTGATTCTAATTCAAAACTAATCGACATTATCAAGCTTTTCAAATTGACAACCTCTCTTTTTCTCCTATCTTGTTCCATAATTACTTAAAGTAAAAAATGATCGACTTAATTCTACTCCATCCCCCAACAATCTACGACTTCAGAAAGAAAAATATCCTTTTCGGTCCAATTGCTGATGTTATCCCATCTACTCCTGTTTTTGAGATGTATCCTTTGGGTTTTGTTAGCCTAACTTCTTACCTTGAAAAAAGAGGTTTTAAGGTCAGGATTATAAATATAGCTTTGAAGATGCTTTTAGACCAAGGATATGACGTTGAAAAAGAGATTAAAAATCTCAATCCGAAAGCCTTTGGAATTGATTTGCACTGGCTTCCCCATTGTCACGGAGGATTGAGAATTGCAGAGATTGTAAAAAAATATCATCCAGAAACCCCGATAATATTCGGAGGTCTTTCAGCTACATATTATCATCTTGAATTAATAAAATATCCACAGGTTGACTTTGTGGTAAGAGGGGATTCAGCAGAAGAGCCATTATTTCAATTGCTCAAGAGTTTAAAAAATAAAGGTGATTTTTCCTCTGTGCCGAATCTAACCTATAAAGAAAAGGGTGAAGTAAAGACAAATCAACTATCCTGGGTTCCTTCTGATTTGAATCATATAAACATAGATTATTCCCAAATAGCCTCCTCGGTTAGAAGGGATAAAGATTTCTGGGGTTATGTTCCATTTTACGGATGGGAAACATATCCAATTTTATCTGCTTTAACCTGCAGGGGTTGCACTTACAATTGTCCTTCCTGTGGAGGGTCTGCTTCTTTTTATAATCAATTTTGCAAAAGAAAAAGACCTGCTTACAGGGACCCGGAGCAGGTTTTAGCTGATATCAAATTATTGAATCTTTTAGTCAAAGGTCCTGTTTTTGTGATAGGTGATATTTGTCAGTTAAGTGAGGATTATGCCCAAAAACTACTTTCCCTTATAAAAAAACAAAGAATTCAAAACCATTTTGTCTTTGAGTTTTTCAAGTTGCCAGAACCTGAGTTTGTTGAGAAAATAAAAAAACACGTTAAGAATTTCAACGTTCAGTTATCACCTGAAACACATGACCAGAATATCAGACCCCCTTTCAGAAGCTATTTTGAAAATAAAAAATTAGAGGAGACAATAAATTTATTTTTAAATTCAGGTTGTAATAAAGTTGACCTTTTCTTTATGATCGGACTTACAGGTCAAACTTATAATTCAGTCCTACAAACAATTGATTATTGTGATTATCTTTTAGGAAAATTCAATAAAAAGCCTATCCCATTTATCGCTCCTTTAGCCCCTTTTGTGGATCCAGGAAGTTTAGCTTTCGAAAACCCGGAAGAACATGGTTATAAAATTTTTTACAAAAGATTGGAAGAGCACAAAAAAGCATTGGAAATGCCTTCCTGGAAATACTGGCTTAATTACGAGACGAATTGGATGACCCGCGAGCAAATAGTTGATGTTACCTATAAATCCGCAGAAAAATTGAACCAGATTAAATTTAAACACGGACTGATCTCTGAGAAAAGATTTGAACAAACAAAAACTCGAATTGAAAATTCTTTGAAAGCTTTAGAGCAAATCGATAAGTTCGTCAAAAATAATTGTAATAAAATTGAGGGAAGAAGGAACCATGTTTTTACCCCACACTATCCGACAATATGTGAGAAAGATGAGTTGAGGTGGCCTGTTATTTTTTCGGGAATTAAATTACCACAAACAGTTGTTAAAACCTTTTTTTTCATCATTCGAAATATCCTGAAAATCTTTTAGCTTGCACAGGTTTATATTCCTTTTCCTACTAGTGCCATTCCAATTAAATTATGCAAATTTTTCTGTAGGGGAGGGGCTCGTCCCCTCCCAACCACCAACGGGAGACCACCCTGGCCGGGCAGGCGAGGGTCTCCCCTACGTATTAGGTTTATTTTGTTGGATAAGCACTAGAAGTTGGAGGCACAAATATTCTCATCTACTTACTCCTATCGTCAAGATGCTTCGCATAAATTTTTTAAGATAGAAAAACAAAATTCTTAGCAATGCTCCAAAAAAAAGAATTGTTCCAAAAAAGATCAAAAGAAATGTGTTTAAAAAGCCTCTTTTGTATTTTTTTAAGAATTTAAAAAAACCTAAATGAGATAGAAAAATCATCTCAGGTCTTGCTTTTTTTGTTGAAAAGCCTTTTAAGTGAATAGCTTTTGCCTCAGGGTAAAAATAGATTTTCCAACCAGATCTTTTTATCCTAAAGCACAAATCCACATCTGAGAAAAAAATCTTAAAATTCGTATCGAAGAGTCCTGCCTGGTTTAATGTTTTTCTTCTTAGAAGAAGGGCAGAGCCCATAGGTTGTGGAACTTCTCTTGTGAAATTATGGTCGAAATATCCCATGCGCCATCTTCCGAATATTCTGCTTTTTGGGAAAAAATAAGAAAGCCCGGAAAGCTCCCATATAATAGTTGAAAAAAAAGGGAACTCCCTGCAAGAGGGTTGAACTAAACCATCCGGGTTTAAAAGTTGGGGACCTAAAGCACCCACTTTTTGATTTTTTTGCATAAATTCAAGCATTTTAAAAAGAAAGTTATTCATAAACTTAACATCTGGATTCAAAAGAAGGACAAACTCCCCTTTTGCTTTTTCGATGCCCTGATTATTAGCAAAAGAATATCCTAAATTCTCTGGGTTCGAAATCAAGTTAACCTCAGGAAAAAACTCATTTATTATTTTTTTGGTATTATCTTCAGAACCGTTATCCACAACGATTACCTCAAAATCAATTTCATCTTTTTGTGAATAGACCGAATCCAGACAATCTTTTATCACCTCCTCTGAGTCCCAGGTGACAATGATAATAGATGTGTCAAGCTCTTTTCTTATTTTATCCATCATTTATTTGAAGGCTATCAAAGATTTGAGCTAACTTAGAGGTTAAATATTTTCTTTCGAAAAGGTTTAAATCCTTTTCATCGAATACATTTGGCTTCTCTTTTCTTTCGAAAAAGAATTTTATCGCCTCTTTGATCTCATCGATGTCCTCAGGGGAGATTACCTTGCCTCTTTTGAATCTTTTGATCAACTCCCCTGTAGCACCCAAAGGAGGAACAACAGCCAAGATAGGCTTTTTTGCATAAAGATATTCGAAGATTTTCCCAGTGGAAATCTGGTCTTTTCCTTCTGAAATTAAAAGAAGCAAAAGGTCAGCAGACGCCATCTCTTTCAACGCCTTTTTATGAGGAAGATAACCTTTTCTTTGAATAAATTGATTCAAATTATATTTTTTTATAAGTTCATCCAGGTCGATTCCAAAAAAGTTTCCGATATGAACTAACCTGATTTTTGACCTCAAACTTTCTTCTTCCATTATAAGATTGGAGAAAGCCAAAAAAAATGGCTCAGGATCTGCATCCGGACTTAAAGTTCCGCAGTAGACTATCTTAAAATAATTCTTTTTTTCATCTTTTTGAAAAGAAAAATCTTCTTTGTCATATCCGCTGGGTATTATATCACAAACACAACACTCTTTTTCTTTTATTTTTTCAGCTATTTTTTCATTTATAGTTATTATTTCGTCTGCTTTTTTGAAAATATTTTCTTGTATTTTTTCTTTCAAGAACCTATGAAAAACTGTAGGGAGATACTGGAGTCTATAACCTGTCCACATATCTCTGAAATCAGCCACCCATTTTTTACCAGTTAGAATCTTTAAAAAATATGCAAGAAGATGTGCTGTTGGTGGAGGAGAGGAAGAAAAGATCAAATCGACTTTCTCTTTTTTAGAGATAATAAAACCTTTTGCCAAAGCGAAGGGAAGCCATCCTATCTTCGAATCAGGGAAAAAAATCGAAGAGAAAAGCTTTCTTGATTCAGATGGATAAAAGTTTTTTTTAAAAGTTTTTTTTAATTTGAAGATTTTTTTTAAAATAAAAAAAAGCCTTAAGGGGTCAAAAGAGCCGGAACGAAATACTTTGACCTCATCTGGAATCTCATCTAAAAGGGATGAGTCAAAAGCAAAATATTCTATCTCTTTTACCGTTAGAACAACTGGTTCCCAGCCAAAAGAAGTGAGATATTTTACGAACTTGGAAACCCTCTGCACACCACCCATCCCCAAGGGAGGGAAATAATAGGAGATAATAAGAACTTTTTTTTTGCTCATCCTCATTCTAACCTGCTCTTTTAATTTTAGGGAGTCCAAAGTTTTCTCTCACTGGGGTCTCTGAAAAATTCATACTATTAACCCTTTTTCATTGTGAGGCTTGTCCCGAGCGTGAGCGAGGGAACTCAACGAAGCAATCTCAAGGGATTGCCACGCCCTTCGGGCCCGCAATGACAAAATACATACTTTTTCAGAGCTCTTTCACTATCTTATTGACAGAGCTCTAAAAATCTGTTTTCAATCACCCTCATATTCTCTTCCCAGATAGCCTTTTCTTTAATAATAGAGAAATTTTTCTTTTTGAAAAACTCATATTTTTCTAAGTTGCTAATCAATTGGATAATTTTTTGAGCTAAATCCTTATAATCTTTAGGAGAAAACAAAAAGCCATTCTGATTCTCCTTAACCCACTCTCTGTTTCCCGGAATATCTGTGACAACCGGGATAAGACCTGATGCCATGGCTTCGAGAAGTGAAACTGAGGTGCTGTCTGAAAGTGATGTGGAAACATAAATATCAGAATAGCTCAAAAGTCTTAAAAATTCATCTTGAGTAACCCTTCCTTTGAATTCAACATAATCTCCTACATTTAAACTATAAGCTAAAGTCATAAGATAATTTTTCTGGGAGCCCTCTCCTACAATCACAAATTTTGTTGGTTTTTGGGTCTTTTTTAAAACCAAAGGAATTGCACAGATTAAAGTCTTTAAATCATATAAAGGCTCCAAGCGCCTCAGGCTTAAAATAGTTATAGAATCTTTGTTTTTCTTTTTTTCAAGGTTTAAGAAGTTTTCATCCACTCCCATAGGAGAGGTGACAATCTTTTGCCCATCCACTCCCATACCCATCAAAACCTTTGTTAAACTAAAACCATCTGAGGTCAAAAGCTCAGCTCTATTAAGCACATAATCTACCCTGAGCCTGTGGAGAAAAGATTTTTTTGGTGAGAGCAAAATATCTGAGCCCCAACAGGAGACCACGAGGGGTCTTTTTTTAACCATAGCTCCTAAAACACCATAGCTTATCACAAAATGGGTATTTATTATATCAGGCTTTATCTTTAATATAATCTCTTCCGTCTCTTTTTTTGCAAAAAAAAATTTTAAGCCCGGATGGGAAATCTTAGGTGCCAGAAAGTGAAACTTTGACTTTATACCTTCACCTTTTTCAAAGGAAATTAAATGGCAATTATGCCCTCTGGAAACAAAGTAGTTCACCCATCTTTCAGTGTGATAGCTTTTAGCATCTGCCAGAAAACAGATTCTTTTCATCTCGAATTGATTTAAAGACAAAAGTTTTGTAACTCTTCGATTTTATTCTCCTTACGCGTAGCGGAGGGTTTATCCCTCCGTAACAGAGCCATAAAGGCTCTGCTA
This sequence comes from Candidatus Zixiibacteriota bacterium, assembly GCA_030615745.1. Lineage (GTDB taxonomy): Bacteria > Zixibacteria > MSB-5A5 > MSB-5A5 > SM23-73-2 > SM23-73-2. The sequence continues at coordinate 52,515 of JAUWYR010000007.1, forward strand.
CGCGACTCTTGAATCTTGCATCTTGAATCTTGCCCCTTTCATCACCATCGAGTTTAGACTAATTTTCTGGTTTTTTCCAAGACCCTTCCGCAAAAACTTTCCCATTCCCAGATTTTATAATATCTTTTCTTCGTGCCCCAGGACTCTTTAAATCTCAACATCCCCAAACCCTTTTCTGGTGTTGCTCCGAAGTTATAGATTTTGAAATTGTTTTTTTTAGCCCAGAGAAGTGAATGAAATCTCAAAGCATCATTAGGGCGTAAGCTCTGGTAGTTATAATCTGATGCACCTTCCCAGGCAAATAGCATATCCTTAAAATAAAAATTTATCAAAGATCCAACTATCTTTTCATCTTTTTTTGCCACAACCCACTTCAAAAGATTCTGCCCTCCTATTATATAAAGGATATTTTTAAAAAGCAAAAAAGGATATTTGGGTTTTTTCATTCGGTACCTCTCATAGGTCGAAAGTGTAAGCTCGTAGCATTTTTTAACCTCATCCTCTGATTCCACATTTTTTACAGATATCCCTCTTTTTTGAGATTGAGAAACCGCTTTTTTTCTCTCTTTTGTGAAACTTTTAAATGGATTAGCTTCATCGAACTCATTTAAATTCAGAATATGAGTAAAATACCTTCTTGATTTAAATCCAAAAGATCCTAAGAAACCAAAGCCTTCGAAAAAATCGACCACCTCAATTTTTAAAACATTCCATCCTTTCAAGGTTTCAATACACCGTTTAATAAAATAGAAAACTTCTTTTTCCCCAAGTTTTTTATCGAATACAAATCCTCCATAGGTTCCAAAAGGAAGGGAAAAAAAAATTTTCAATCCAAATTTTTTTTTTACCCAAAAAGGAAGTCCTGCCAGATAGTTTTTTTCTTGATCTTCCAAGAGAAATAAATAGAAATCAGTTTGAGGATACGATTTTTTCCATACCAGAAACCACGGCTTGGTATGGAAAAATGTGGTGAAGTTAGAGTTTTTCAAAAGCTCTAACCATTTTTTATCATCTAACTCATCTATGTTTTTAAAAATGACCTTTCCCAAAATCTTTGAAAGTTTTTTAAAAAAATTATTGTTCCCTGACAACAGCTATTTTCCCCAAAGTCCCTTCCCCTTTTTTGACTTGAAGATAAAAAAGATATATCCCGGAAGCAACAAACTCACCAGCTTTATTCTTTAGGTCCCATTCCCATTCCCAGCCCACATCAGGCTCGATCTGCTTTACCAGCTCACCAGCCAGAGTATATATCTTTATTTTTTGAGCGCCCAAAGGGATGTTTTTAAATTTGACCGTATTTCCATCCATATAGGTAACAATAACCGGGTTAGGAAAAGAGACAACCTTTTTTTTGGGAGGAGTATATTTTGACAACCCATGTTCTGTTCCAATCCAGACCTCTTCATTTTTCTCAATCAGTATGCAGTTTATCTGATCAGAGACTAAATCTGAGTTGGAGGTATTGAAAACTAGAGTGAACTCCTCTTTATCACTTAAAATCCCTAAACCATTGTTAGTGCCAACCCACTTGTTATTATATTCATCCACTGCAATGAAATTCACCTTAAGACCAAGTTCTGGTGGATAGGCCACTTTGTCAAATTCCTCAAAATAGGGGTCGAATCTGACTAAACCATTGTTGGTTCCAACCCAAAGAATTCCCTCCTTGTCGAAAGTAGTGCACCGTGCCTGGCCGGAAAGCTCTTCTGGGGTATAGCATTTCAGTGTATCGTCAAGTTTATTAGCCACAGTTCCTCTATAATTTAAATCGCACAGCCCGCTCCACCTGTGGCAGATAAAAAGATGTCCATCTGAGACATAAATTTTGTTGAAAACTGTATCCAAAAGCCCATCCTGTGTGGTAAAGACAGTCCATAAGGTCTCAGGATCATCCAAAGCTAAAAGCCCTCTTCCTTCCTCAGCTTGTTCATTTAGAAACCATTTTGTGTTATTTCCATCCACAGATATACCATTTACAACAACAACACTATATCCAGCCGCATGTTTTAAAGGGCTGTTTTTATCATCATAATGAGACCAGAGTCCAGAAAAATCTCTCTTGTATAGGCCATCGCCCCATGTTCCCACCCACAAATTGTTTTTCTTATCCACCTCAAGTGAATGGATGTTCCGACCCCGCCTACCGAAGACCGAGTCTAACACATCTGAATAGGATCTCCAACCCTCTGGACCAACAGATGATAATCCGTCGTTCCAGTTAGCGCACCAGAGCTTCCCGTCTGAGTCCTGTGCGATGTCCATAAAAATATTTCCTGAAGGTCCATCTATTTCATAGTTTTTCCAGGTTGAACCATCAAAAAATGAAAGACCCTCTCCTGCTGTGCCGATCCAGATATGACCCTGTGAATCTAAATATAAACTCTTTACATTCAAACTGAGAAGGTTCTCAGAGGGAAAAGGCTCCCTTTTGTTTTCTTTATATACAAAAATTCCGTTGGCTGTAGCTGAATAAATTTGAGTCCCGAAAATTTTTAAATCATTTATAAAATGTTTTGTTACCCCAAGCGAGTCATCAACATTTATAAAGGTTGAATCGACTGAACTGAACTTCAAAAGTCCAATAGGTGTGCCCAGAAAAATCTTTTCTTGTGCATAAAGGATTGTTTTAACGAAACCGATTTCAAAAGAAGTCCAGCTTTTCGGGTCCTGTAAGTTAAACTTAGAGACATCTTTTGGAGCAAAGGCTACCCCCTTATCTGTTCCCACCCACACTTCATCCTCTGTTAAGCAAATGCAGTTTACCGTATCAGGAGAGATAGTTCCAAATTTTTTATAGGTCTCCTTTACCTCCCCTTCGTTTTTCTCTATCAAAAAAAGGCTTACTCGATCACCAGAAGCAATCCATAATTTATCACCCTCCGGAACTATATCTCTTATTTTCAATTTCTGGCTCATAAAATCTTTGTATACTCTCCAAAAATTTTTGGTTGGGTTATATTTGGTTAAAGTCCCGTTTTTTCCACCAAACCAGAAGTTTCCAGAAGTGTCAGAGCCTAAAGAAAAAAGGTAGTTGTCTCCTAAGCCCTCCACATTGGTGATTTTTTGGACTGAACCGGTGCCAGTATCAAGAATAGCTAAACCACCAAAAGTAGCACACCAAAGTTTCTCATTTTTCAGCGTAATCTCCCAAACATAGTTCATATCAGTGTAGGTTACCCATTCAGCTGAGAAAAGAGAGCGGGATAAGAATAAAAGATTTAGGATAAAAAATATAGTTTTTCTCATCACAGTAATTTATAACTTTTTCAAAAGAAATGAAAGTCCAAAAAACAAAATCGAGATAAAAAAGGAGCCTTTTCCAAAAAAATCGCCAAATTTTGTAAAGAAAGTTTTTGTTTTTTTCAAAGATATTTCATCCACCACATTTTTTTGAACAAAAATTTTGGTTTTGCTGTAGGTTCTGCCATAAGGGTCAATAAACATCGATACCCCGGTGTTTGCGCACCTTGCTATCGAAATTCTGTTCTCGATCGCTCTGAAAACAGCTATCTGAGCATGCTGGAAAGGTCCCGGTGATTTTCCGAACCAGGCATCATTGGTTATATTCACTAAAAAATCTGCACCTTTTCTAACAAAATTTCTCACTAAATCAGGGAAGACCGACTCAAAGCAGATAAGGCAGGCAAATTTTCCTTCAGGGTGGTTAAACATAACATACTCAGCTCCAGAAGAGAAATCTGCCTGACCCAGGCGAATCTCTCTCATAATATGAAGTCTATCTCTTAAAGGCATCCTTTCGCTGAAAGGAACTAAATGAAGCTTTGAGTAGATTTGAGGAAAATCACCATTGGGCTTAAAAAAGAAAGCTGAATTAAAGAAAATATATTCGCCCTCACCAACTGTTCTGTAATGATTAGCTCCGGTGAATATTGGCGTTTTCAAACTACAAGCCAAAAAATAGACTAAATTAAAGTATTTGGGGTCATATGCTAAATAGGTTGGAGCAGCTGTTTCTGGCCATACAATAAGGTCAACATTTTCTTTAGCCACCTTTTTGCTCATCTCAGTATATATCTGGAAATTATAATCTAAAAATCTTGAGTCCCATTTCATCTCCGGGTCGATATTTCCCTGAAGCAATGCTATCCTGAATTCCCCTTTTTCAATCTTTTCGGGGATAACTTTGGTTCCGTAAAAATATGGGATTATTATAAACAAAAAGAAAAGAACAAAAGCTAAAGAGAGCTTCTTTTTGTAAGCGAAGTTTTTTACTCCAAAATATGCTAAAACGTTCAAACAGGCTACCCAGAAGGAGACACCATAAGACCCGGTAAAAGATGCATACTGAATTAACTTCAGATAATAGCTCTGGGTATAGGCTAAATTAAGCCAGGGAAACCCTATCTCCAGAAGAGACCTTCCAAATTCCATACCCACCCACAAAAAAGGAAAAAAAAGGAAAGTTTTTTGTTTGGCTATCTTTTGAATCTGAGAATAGACTAAAAATAACACTGCGGTGTAAAATGACAATGCCAATATAGCCCCTACTGCTCCTGGGAGGGTGGCATAACCGATCCAGTATAAAAGAATGGAGTTTGATATTAGTCCGAAAATATAGCCTAATTTAAAAGCATCGAAGTTTTTCTTACCCTCCAGAGCATAGATCAAAAAGACCCCAAAAAAGTAAGCTAAAAAGCCAAAGGGCAGGGGTGGAAAGGTGAGGGAGAAAAGAATTGCGGAGATTATGGTTAAAGTGTAGGGTTTTCTTTCCATTCAAAATCAAGGTAAACTTAAAGGTTTATCGTCAAGATGTCGTCAAGACTCTTCGAGCTTCGCACGCTCCAATGTTTTTTGGAGTGTAAAGCCCCGCCTGCGGCGAGATCTACGACTTCAGCTTTACCAAAAAGATTCATCTTAATAAACCTAAAGGTTTATACTCCAAATTTTATACGAGTTTTTTTCACTCCACAATTTACAGGATACCAACAAAACTTCTTTTAGAATTCAGGTCCTCAGTGATTCTCCTTCCATCTGTTCAGGCTTTTTTATCTTAAGATACTCCAGAATCGTAGGTGCGACATCAGCTAATATTCCACCATCTTTAAGTCTTCCTTTGAAATCATCATCCACTAATATGAAAGGGACAGGATTGGTTGTGTGAGCAGTGAAGACCTCACCTGTTTCTGGGTCTGTCATCTTCTCTGCATTTCCATGGTCTGAACAAACCATACACACTCCTCCAACATCCTTCACCGCGGAGACCACCTTTCCCACACATTCATCAACTGTTTCAATCGCTTTGATTGCTGATTCCAAGACCCCGGTATGACCAACCATATCCGGATTAGCATAATTTAAAATTATAACACCATACTTTTTTGATTTTATCTCCGACCTCACCCTATCGGTGACTTCATAGGCGCTCATCTCTGGCTTTAAATCATAAGTGGGCACCTTAGGTGATGGAATCAATATTCTATCCTCTAAGGGAAATGGTTTTTCTTCTCCTCCATTGAAGAAAAAGGTGACATGAGCATATTTCTCTGTCTCTGCTATTCTCAGTTGCGGTATTTTATTTTCGGATAAGACCTCACCCAAGATCTTCTTTAATTTTATTGGCGCAAAGGCTACATCCGTGTTCAGATTTTTTTCGTAAAGGGTCATTGAGACTAAGTTTATGGTGAAATTTTCTTTTTTAAACTCGGAGAAGTTTTTGTCTGTAAAAGCTCTGGAAAGCTGGCGAGCTCTATCTGCCCTGAAATTGAAAAATATCCCAACATCACCCGGGTTTACCATCCCATCTTCAGACTTTTCATCGCTTCGGACAACAATGGGTTTAACGAATTCATCAGTTACCTTATTTTGGTAGGATTTTTTTAACGCAGCTAAAGGATCCGAGGTTTTTTCTCCTTCCCCACAGACTATCGCTCGATAAGCTTTTTCAATCCTCTCCCACCTTTTATCCCTATCCATGGCATAGTATCTTCCCTCTATCGTTGATAGCCTTCCCACACCATATTCTTTAAATTTATCCAAAAGCTCTTTTATAAAACCTTCGCCTCCAGTTGGTGAGGTATCCCTCCCATCTAAGAAAGCATGAACCCAAACCTTTTCCAATCCATTTTCCTTAGCTAACTTTAACAATGCATAAAGATGAACAGGTGAGCTGTGAACACATCCATCTGAGACCAGGCCCATAAGATGCAAATTAGAGTTTTTTGCTTTAGCCATCTCTATTGCTTTTAAAAGCGTTTTGTTTCTAAAAAAAGAGCCGTCCTTAATAGCTTTATAAATTCTTGTGATCTCCTGATAAACAATCCTTCCCGCACCCAAATTCAGATGACCAACCTCTGAGTTTCCCATCTGCCCCACGGGCAATCCAACATCCAAGCCAGAAGCACCTAAAAGGGTGTGGGGATAATCTTTAAAAAGCTTATTTAGATTAGGTTTTTTAGCCAAATACACAGCATTGCTCTTTTTTTCATCTGAGATCCCGAAACCATCCATTATTAAAAGTAAAATCATCTTTCTCCTTAACAGATAAGCTTTACCTCTTTTTTTCCAGAGATGACCTCGCCAATATGATAAACTTTCTCTTTTACTTTTTCTAAATTTCTTTTCACTTTCTCTTTCTCTTCTCTCGATACTAAAAGCACCAATCCAATCCCCATATTGAAAACCTTATACATCTCCTCTCGGTTAATATTTCCTGTTTTTTGAATAAATGAAAAAACAGAGTGCTTTGGCCAGGCTCTGGTATCGATTACAGCTTTTAACCCATCCGGTAAGATCCGAGAAAGATTGCCACCTATGCCTCCTCCAGTTATATGAGCCATCCCTTTGATCTCATATCTTTTTATTATATCAAAGATCGAAGGAGCATAACATCTATGTATTTTCAAAAGTTCTTTTCCTATAGTTGTCTTGAGTTCTTTAACATAATCTCCTACTTTATATCTTCCTATATCAAAGATAACCTTGCGTGCCAATGAATATCCGTTAGTATGAAGTCCATTCGATTTCAAACCCAATATCTGGTCTTTTGGCGAAATAGAGGAGCCATCGATTATTTTTCTCTTTTCTACCACACCAACTATAAAACCCACCAGATCATATTCCCCCTTATTATAAAATCCAGGCAACTCAGCCATCTCGCCACCTATAAGTGAGCAACCCACCTTTTTACATCCCTGGGATAAGCCAAAGATGATATCTTTTACCACTTTTGGGTTTAATTTGCCTGCTCCAATATAATCCAAAAAAAACAAAGGCTTTGCTCCGTGAACCAAAATATCATTAACACAGTGATTCACTAAATCCTGACCAACTGTGTTATGTTTATTCATCATAAAAGCGACCTTGAGCTTGGTTCCAACAGAGTCTGTGCTCGATATTAAAACAGGCTCTTTATGTCTTTTCTTAAAGGCATAAAATCCACCGAATTTTCCTAATTCAGATAAAACCTCAGGAGTGAAAGTAGATTTAGCTAAGGATTTGATCTTCTGTTTTGCAAGATCCGCTTTATTTATGTCAACACCAGAGTCTCTGTAGGTAATCTTCTGAGTCATTCCATCGAGTAATTAGGTAAAATATGTTTTACAAAAGTCTCTGTCCATTGATCTCAAGCTCGAATTTCATCTTTAAAAATTCAGCTGCCCTGCGGCAGACCACCATCCTCGATAAAAATATCTCGAAATACTCCATCACCTGAGAGACAGAGGTATCGATTTTAATCTCTAAAGATATAGTTTTTTTCTCAGGGTCCACTCGGAGAAAAGAGGATTTAGCAGCATAGTTCACCCGGTCGTGAATGTCCAGCCTTATCATCTCTAAATTTCTCACCCGGGAGAAATGGACGTCTGATTTATCAGCTAAAATAACTGCAGCACAAATATCTGAGATAGGCTGACCATTCTTCTCATCATGATTGCCGATAGCTGCTACCACCTCCATAACGTCGTCTATGGGCATCCTCATATCCAGCAAAATATTATATGCTATAATTGCACCGGTCTGTGCATGATAATCTCTGTTGATCACATTACCTATGTCGTGAAGATAGGCGGATATAGCAGCTAAATTGGCTTCCCTTTCAGATTTTTTCAACCTCTGCATTATATTGTAAGCTATATTCGCAGAAAGAGTGGCGTGACGCTCTCCATGTTCGGTATATCCGATAACCCCTAAATACTCGTCCGTTTTGGCAATCAAAGATTTAACCTGAGGATTTTTCTTGAGTTCCTCTATGGTAACTATCTTATTTAGCACCGCCCTATCCTCCTCCAAAATTTTTTATCCGAAGGATTCATAGAATAAGTCAAATTTATACGATTTCCAGAGGGTCAACATTAACAGATATACGGATAGATTTTTTCCTTTTAAAGCTTCTGTCCTCAAAAGCAGACCTGAGCAATTTCAGAATCTTTTTTAAGGACTTTGCCTTGACCAGAATCTGGTATCGGCTTTTACCTTTTAATCTGAACTTGAAAGCTAAAGCAGGTCCTAAAATCCTTTTTTCTGAGATTTTTTCAGATATAAATCTTTTTTTAAGTATTTTTCCAAATGACTGGGAAACCTTTTTTACCTCAAGATGATTTTCACCTGAAAATTTAATCAATATTAGGTGGGTAAATGGAGGATAGTCGAGCTCCTCTCTGAGTTTGATCTCATTTGCAAAGAATTTTGAAAAGTTTTTCTCACTCACTGACTTTATTGCCCAATCAGAGGGATAATAAGTCTGGATAATTACCTCTCCATTCCTTTTTGCTTTTTCTATCATCTGGAAAAGGAGCTGAAAGGTCTTTTCCCTTGCTCTAAAATCGGGAAAATCAAGTCCGAAATCAGCTGAGATAACCCCTACCAAACTAATATCTGGAAGCTCAAGTGATTTTATTATCATCTGGGTGCCCAGAAGAAGGTCAAATTTTTTTGCGTATGCATCAAGAGATTCGCCAAAATCTGATAAAGTTTTAAGATGTGAACTCTTGATGGTATCACTATCTATTCTTCCAAGCAGAATCTGAGGGTGATATTTTTTTATCTCCTCCTCAATTCTTTCAATTCCAACTCCCTTGTAGCTCAACTTAAAACTTTTGCAAGCTGGGCAAAGATTTTGTGGGCTTCCAATATATCCACAATAATGACATCTGAAAGACCTATCTGCAAGATGAAATGTTAAACTTATATCGCAATTGGGACATCTGAAAACATACCCGCAATCCTGACATTTCACCACTTTTGAAAAACCCCTCCTGTTCAAAAAAAGGATAACCTTCTGGTTTTTTTTAATATTTTCCTCAAGAAGTTGGCTTAATTTTTTTGAAAAATATCCGAAATTTCCTCCTTCCCTCTCTTTTCGCATATCCACTATTTTAACCTGGGGAAAAGACCTCATATAATCTTCTGTTTGTAATTGTAAAAGAGTGTATTTTTTCTTTTGAGCATTGAAAAAAGATTCGACGCTTGGGATAGCTGAGCCTAAGATAGCAACACAATTGTTGATTTTTGCCCGCATCACAGCAACATCTCTTGCGTTATACCTTGGATTTTGGTCCTCCTGTTTAAAAGAGGGGTCGTGCTCATCGTCTACAACAATCAAACCTAAATTGGTGAGTGGAGCAAAAACAGCAGACCTTGGACCCACCACCACCCTCACCTCCCCATTTTTTATCCTTTCCCACTCAGTAAATCTTTCGCTTAAGGAAAGTTTTGAGTGGAGACAACCTATATTTTTACCCAAATAGGATTTGAAAAAAAGTATGGTCTTTGGTGTTAGAGTTATCTCAGGAACTAAGACTAAAGCAGATTTACCTTTTTTTAAAACCTCTTTTACTATCTTAAGATAAATCTTTGTTTTTTCAGATGTTCTGTCTCCGAATAGAAGAAAAACCTTATGGATATTCTGGTCTATCGCATCTTTGATCTTCTCACAAACTTCTTTCTGAGAAGAATCTAAATCAAAATCTGTGGCAAAATCAAAGAGTTCTGGTCTTTTTGCGAATGCATCAAGAGATTTGTTTTCCTCCTTTAAGATAGCCTCCACAAGATTTTTTTCCTCTAATTTTTTTAAAATTCGATTGGTTGAATTAGAAGTCGTCTTTAATTCTTTTTGTGAAATTTCACCCCCCTTTAGCAATATCTTAAGGCAGGATGCTTGTTTAGGAGCCTTTTTTTCAAGAACAGAGATTTTCTCTTCAAAATATTTAACTACATCTTCTAATCCATCCGGTTTTTTTAAAACGTAAAATATCTCTTTTTTTATCCTTGCTTTAAACTTAGGAATCTTATCTCTTGATGCATACGCATAAAATAGGTGGATGAGTTTTTTTTCTTGCAAACTTTTTAAAGTATGATAGATTTTTTGTTCTTTTAATTTCTTTTTTAAGGAGGATACCGTCATCTGGTTTTTCTCTTCCAATAACTCTAAAATCTTTTTCTCTTTTAAAGAGACCTTTTCTGGTTTGATTTTATCTTTAGATGAGTTCAATTTAACCCACGATTTAGTCTGGGCAGAAAGTTGAGAAGGTAAAGTTGCTTTCAAGCACTCTCTTAGAGAGCAAAAATAATATTCAGAGACCCACTCACAAAGAGAAAGGATCTCTTTTGAAAAAACAGGCTCAAACTCTAAAATAGAAACTATTGATTTTAACTTTTGAACATCGCTTTTAGAAGATATACCGACAACAAAGCCTGAAAGTGTTCTTTTCTCCAGAGGGACCAAAACCCTCTGCCCCACCTTTATATCTTTTTCAAAAGATTCTGGGACAAGATAAGTTAAAGTCTTATCTAATCCCTTTGGAAAAACGATCTGCGCATACATATTCGTATGAATGCTACCCAAAGAAATAAAAAGGCAGCTTAAAGCTTTGCTGCCTTTCAGTTTTTAAATTTAATCAAAATAACTACAGTTGTTCAGCTTTCTTTGCCGCCTCCTCAGCTTCTTTCTTCATCCCTTTCTTAGTGTAAGCTATTGCCAGGGACTCCCAGGCATCTTTGTTGTTGGGGTCGAGCTCAATTAATTTCTCCAGGACTTTTATAGCTTCATCTGTCTTATCCTGGCTCATAAGGGAATAGGAGAGAAATTGCATCGCCTCCTGATCCTTGGGGTCAAGCTCTAAGGTCTTTTTGAAATCTGCCTCAGCTTTGGAGAATAAATCTTTTTGTTCTTCTATTAAGGTCTTTGAGGTATCTATAAGTGCTTGATTTTTTGGGTCTTTCTCCAATGCCTCTCTTATCTCGACTAAAGGTTTATAAAGTGTCTGAGCATGATTCCAAAACAAGCCCCCACGGTTAAAGTAAGCATCTTTATACTCCGGGTCAATCTCTATAATCTGGGAATAAATAAAAAGAGCGCTATCTGGCTGATTTTTCTGTTCATATATCATAGCTATATTGACTAAGACATTAACATTCTGGGGGTCTTTCTCTTTCACTTTTAGATATATTTTTAAAGCTTCGGAATACTCTCCACAGTTAAAAGAGACCTGGGCATAGGTATTTAAAACTTGAAAATCTTCTGGTTTTGATTGGTAGGCATTTTTTAAATATCTCATCCCTTTTTGGCAATCCCCTAATTTCACAGCCTGAACCCCACCATTAAGCCAGGCTTCATATCTTGTGGAATCGATCAGTATCGCAGTTTCAAATCTCTCCAAAGCCTTTTTAAGACTATCCTTGGTGGCAAAATTTACCCCTGAATTGAATACCATTACCCATTCTGCTTTGATGACACCATCTATTTTAGAATTCCATTTAGGGCTTAAGCTTTTGCAGGCTGTAAAAGCTGAAACCATCTTTTCATAGTTTTTTTTCTCCGAGTGAATATAACCTAAAATATAATATGCCTCTGCATTGTCTGGATTATGCTCTAATTCAAGTTCTAACTGCTCCTGCGCATTTTTGTAATCAGGTGGTGTGAGCCCTAAATATATCTTGGCTGAGGTGATATACTGACTTTTAACACCACACCCGGAAAGAGAAATAATTATAACCAAAAAGATGAAAAATTGAATTAATAGACTTTTGTAGATTCTCATTTATTCCTCCATATTTCAGATTTTAACTATCTTTTCAATTTTTTTAATCGCATAGCAGCGTCCCTGGCCAAGGAGCCTTTAGGGCTCCTCTCTTTGTTTGTGCGGGAATTGTCGTAAAGACCCGTTCCGGGGATTTCCCGCACAGGGCTCCATAATGCGAAGGGATAAACCCTTCGCTACGCGAAAAATACAAGAACAGATTTTTCAAGTTACCATTCTTTCTCCTTTTCTAAAAATTTCAGCTACGAAACTTTAATTTCTTTTTAGCGGACATACATCACCGTGTAATTTAAAACAGTTTCCCCATCTTTTTCAACCGGCAATTTGAACTCGATTGTCTGAGCATCTTTTTTGATATAATCGAAATTAGTTTCGGTAATCCTCCATTCTGTATAGAAGTGTAGATGCTCCACTACAGTCACCTCGATTTTTTCTTCTTTATGATTCCTTATCTTTATCTGGTAAGATTCCTCCCATACATCCGCTGAGATCTTTTTGTAATCTATCCTTTTTCTTTCACCCACGATATCAAAAGCATCTCCTAAATAGACCCTCACCTTTTCATCTTTGGGGGTATGATTGATTAAATCTTCACCCACGAACTCTAATGATTTATCCACATCCTCTTTATAAACCCTTATTTTACCTTTTGGCAGAGGTATTCCCAGCCCCTGTTGTTTAGAATTCATAAACTCTAAATTCACCTTTATCTTCTTGGCATCTCTTGCTCCATCATAAATAAAAAGTTTATCCACAAAGACTTTTTTGTTAGGGAACAAAGTGATCTGTTTGACTTCTTTATCTTTCAAAGTTGATGGACGTTTGAGAGTGTATAAATGATACTCGAAAAATGGTTTTTCTTCAAAGGGAACAGCCCTTTCCGCAAGAGCCTCAATTCCTTTGGCTAAAACAGGAAAAGGAGGTCTTTCCTCAACCCGATGGACCTCACCAGCTATGAGTTTTATCTTGGCATTCTTATAAGTTGCTCCGGATTTGTTGTCAATGGATACCCAGCCCGATAGCTCCAAATTTCTGTCATCTTTGTCCACTACCCCAACGTATTCAGCATGCCAATTAATCCCTTTGGTTAAATAACTCACCTCAGTTTTGTTTTTTCCAGAAATATCTGAATCCAAAAGCCAGACTAAGGTTGGACGGGTTATCAATCCCTCAGGCAGAGAAGGGAAATAAAGATCTAAAACCTCAGCTCTCGACACAATTCTTATCTTTTCATTCTCCTCACGCAGAGTCAAACTCTTTGAAGAAAAAGATAAAAGTTCTCCTCTGTATGTTTTTTCCTCTTTAGCTTTTATTTCAATCTTTTTGTCAATATATTTCTCTAAGATCTTATCTGAGCTCACCAGATCATATCGATAGTTCTGTTCGAGGATAACGACCTTCTCCGGAGAATCCAAAGACTTGAAATGAACTGAGGTTGGGTCGATCTGTGAGGCAACATCAGTAAATTTTATCTCATTTTCCCCTTTTCGAAGCTCTAAAATCCTTTTGTCCTTAACCAGAGCTAAGTTCTGATTGTAGATGGTTATGGCGACCTTTTTCTCTTGAGCAAGGGCTAAAGAAGAAAGAAAAAGGACAAATACAAATACAAAAATGAAATTTTTTCTCATTTTTTTAACCTCTTTTAAAGTTTTTTACCATCCTACAATTGCCTCTAAGTTTTTCTCCAATTTCTCTATTATCTTCTGATAATCTTCTTTTTTGGCAACTTCTTTTTCAATTATCTGTTTGGGAGCTCTTTTCAGAAAATCATCATTGGAAAGCTTTTTTATTGTTTTCTCCAGAAGCTCGGTATATTTCTCAATCTCTTTTTGAAGCCTTTTTTGCTCTATTTCCGGGTCGATCAAGTTCTCCAGGGGTAAAAAAACCTCTGCCTTTTTTATCACAGCGGATGCTGACTTAATCGGTTTTTTTATCTTCTTCCCAATCTTTAAGGTCTTGACTTTGCCCAAATTGATGATGTAATCTTTATTCTCCTCAATTATTTTAAGAATATTCTGGCTCTCCACCTTAATCAAAACATCTGCCTTTTTTTGAGGTGATACATTCATCTCAGAGCGTATGTTTCTGATAGCATAGACTACGCTTTGAACAGTCTCCATTCTCTCTTCTAACTTATAATCGATCAGATTTTTTTGAGACAAAGGAGAAGGTTGTTTTGTCAAAGTATTGGTATAGTCATTTATATCTATTTGATAGAGGTGATGCCAGATCTCCTCTGTTATAAAGGGCATAAATGGATGCAAAAGACTCAATATATTATCCAGAACCCAGATTGCAACTCTTTTTGCTTTTAAATGGTCAGGGTCATCCTCAGATAACTTCAATCTGGGCTTAATTATCTCCAGATACCAATCACAGAAATCGTGCCATACAAAATCGTATAGAGTCTTTATAATGGAGTTAAACCGATAAGTTCTCAGAAGTTCTTTTACCTGGCGGATGCTCTGATTTAATCTGCTTAAAATCCATCGGTCTGCCAGTTCTAAACCCTCGGAGCTTTCGATTTTTATCTTGTCTTTCTCCGGCTTCCAGGATTTGAGATTCAAAAAGATAAATCTTGACGCATTCCAGAGTTTGTTACAAAAATTTCTTCCTATTTGAAAGGTGTTAAATGAGATACAGGGGTCCTGTCCTTCTGGAGTCACCAAAATCATGCTTACTCTTAAAGCATCAGTCCCGTATTCGGATATGATGTCCAAAGGGTCGATCCCATTACCCAGGGATTTGCTCATCTTTATCCCTTTCGCATCCCTCACAGTTCCATGAATATAGATATCTGAGAAGGGAACCTCACCCATAAACTCCAGACCAGCCATTACCATTCTTGCTACCCATAAAAATATGATCTCCGAGGCAGTAAATAGAGCTTTGGTCGGATAGAAGTCTTTTAAGTCCTCAGTCTTTTCAGGCCAGCCAAAGGTGGAGAAAGGCCAAAGCCATGAGGAAAACCAGGTATCTAATACGTCCTCATCCTGCTTCAGCTTCTTTGACTTACATCCAGGACAATTTTTTGGCTTTTTTCCGGAAACAATAGTTTGATTACAATCCAGACAATACCATACCGGAATTCTGTGTCCCCACCAAAGCTGTCTTGAGATGCACCAATCGTGAATGTTCTCCATCCAGTGCAGGTAAACCTTTGCCCAGTGCTCTGGATAGAATCTGATTTTCCCATTTTTCAAAGCCTCGACTGCCGGTTGAGCTAAAGGCTTCATCCTCACAAACCACTGCTCAGAAAGATATGGCTCCAAAACTGTGTTACATCTGTAGCAAAGGGTTAATGGGACCTTATAAGGCTCTTTTTTTTCCAGAAGCTTTTTTTTCTTCAATTCGGAAAGTAAAGCTTTTCTGCACTCGAATCTATCCATCCCCGCAAATTTTCCAGCATTTGGGTTCATGGTGCCATCTGGATTTATAACCACGATTGCTTCGAGATTATGGCGCTTTCCCATATCGAAATCATTGGGGTCATGGGCTGGGGTGACTTTAACTGCACCAGTCCCGAATTTCGGATCCACAAGTTCGTCAGCTATTATTTTCAACTCCCTATCGAGAATGGGAAGAATTGCTGATTTGCCAACTAAATTTTTATATCTTTTGTCCTTGGGATTAACTGCCACCCCGGTATCGCCGAGCATGGTCTCAGGTCTGGTGGTGGCAACTGTTATATACTTATCACTTCCTTTTATCTTATACCTGATATACCAGAGATGCCCATCGGTCTCTTTTCTCTCGGTCTCGTCATCAGATAAGGAGGTCTGACAGCGAGGGCACCAATTAACTATGTATTTTCCACGATAAATTAGATTTTTATTGTAAAGATGAACGAAAACTTCATATACCGCATTTGAGAACCCCTCATCTAAAGTAAAGCGGGTTCTATCCCAATCGCAGGAACAGCCGATCTTTTTTAGCTGATTTAGGATCGCATCTCCGTTTTTCTCTTTCCATTCCCAGGCTAACTTTAAAAATTTCTCTCTACCGATATCCTCTTTTTTCTTACCTTGTTTGGCTAAATTTTTTTCTATCACCACCTGAGTTGCGATACCAGCATGGTCTATTCCAGGAAGCCATTCAGCTTCATAACCCTCCATCCTTTTCTGTCTTATCAAAATATCCTGAAGTGTATTATTAAGAGCATGACCGAGATGGAGGATATCGGTCACATTAGGAGGCGGAATCACCACGCTGAAAGCTTTTTTACCATCGAGTCTATCCGCATGGAAAAATCTCCCCTTTAGCCAAAATTCATACCACCTGTCCTCGACCGATTTAGGATTGTATTGCTTGGGCAAATCTTTTGTGACCATATAAAAACCACCTCCAAAACAAAAGAAATTTAATAAAAAGAAAATCCTTTGTCAAGACCAATAAAATGTTTTGTTGTATTTTATAGGTAGATTGTATCCGGGTTGTTTGTTAATATAATCATCTAAAAAGACAAAAGGCAAGTTAAAAATTTCTGGTGGATAATTATCTCTTGATGTCTCTTGACCTTCGGCATACGCATTTTCTTTTGACTGGCTTAGAAGTTTTATCCGAAGGATTCATAGAACTGGTGATCCCCATTTATAGAGGTTGTCTCTCTGGTAGTTGAACCAATACCTGCCTAGCCAGGGAGCCTCTATAGCTCAGAGTCTTAACCCTAAAACTGATGAGTCCTATTTGTGCCAGACAGTCCTTAAGTCCACAAAAAAGCAAAAGCCCACTTTTTATCCACCTCTTTATCCCTTTATCAATAGATTAAAAAACTCTCATACGAAATTTTAGGGAATATTTAAAAACTTCTTTTTTTGATATCTTGTAAAATCAACTCAATTGCTCTTAAGATATAACCTGACTACCTATCTTTTCTTATCCGAAGGATCAA